>PAWI01000014.1 GCA_002713485.1 Acidimicrobiaceae bacterium | reverse complement strand
TGCTTTTTCCCACTTAATAAATCTTCCATATCACCTATTTTCCCTGTTCAGAGCATATTGCAGTTAGTAATGTTTTATGTCTATCACTCTCAGAAAATCTGTCAATTTATAACCAACAGTAATGTTTCACGTGAAACTATGACGTAATGTTTCATGTGAAACCCTCACCATAAAGGCCGTTTTCTTGGTATTCCAGGTCGTCGCGGTAATTTATCCGAAGGTTGATTTGTGAGTTGTAATACTTGAAAACTAGAAATCCCAAGCTTTAGGTACTTTACTGCTGATAATCCTGTCGATGCCAAATTTCCATCAACCCATCTATTCTCACTATTAGGAGGTTCGCTAACAACAAGAAATTTGTTTCTTTTTAACAATCGGCAGGCACATTCCGCAGTTACCGCCGGGGGACCGAAAGCTCTTGCAGTAACAAAATCAGCGGTATACATATAATCCATAGACCTCGCTACATTCTCTACCTCATCACAAACAACTTCAACCCTTTCAGAAACATCAAGGGCTCGTATTGCTTGAGTCAAGAACTCTGCCCTTTTTTGTTTTCTTTCTAGAAGAACAAAAGACCAGTTTTCTAGTTTTTCAATCAATATTAAGGCTGGTACTCCCCCGCCTGAACCGATATCAATAATGTTCCCGTATTGATTATCTTTGGAAAAGGTGCGGATTGCTTCTAGGAATCCATTTGCATTCTTTACATGGTCAGTAATGGGAGCGTTTCCTAGAAAATTAAGTTTTTGGGCTTTATCGAGTATCTCTATAAGCACTTTTACTCGGCTGGTCTGAGAATTACATATCTACGAGGCTCTTCGCCCTTGCTGCTGCTTTCGATACCGTTTATTTCAGCAGCAGCATCATGGATGATTTTTCTATCTGCAGCTCCCATGGGCTCTAAGGCGAGTTTTTCCCCATTATCAATAACAATTGTCGCTTGTTTCTGTGTAAACGCAACAAGTGAGGCTTTTCTTTTCTCGCGATATCCACCTACATCAATAGAAAGGCGGTTTGTTTTTCGCCCAGATGCGTGTCTTTGGACCACAGTTCTTGCAATATCTTGCAAAGCAAGTAATGTTCCTGCTTTTGGCCCAATTAAAAGACCAATCTCATCACCATCTATAGCCCCAATAATTCTTTCATCTTCCATTCGAATACTGGTAGAAGCTTCAATTTGGAAACTTGCAGTTATTCCATCAAGAAACTCAATAACTGCTGTTTCTTGTTCATCAACTGGCATCGGTTCCCTGTCATCTTGGGAGTGATTCCTTGGTTTTGGCTTATTATTTTTGTTGTTTTTAGGTTGATTATTTTTATTTGAATTTTTATTAGTATTTTTAGAGTTTGTTTTGTTGCTTTTAGGTGACCTAGAACTGCTTTTCGGGCGTTTTCGCTGGTTGCCAGTATTTTTTGAGGGAAGATCTACCGGCTTTACCCGAGCTCTAACTCTCGCTTCTGTTTTTTTCAAACCAAAAAGTCTATTTTCTTCACGCGTTACAACCTCAAATTCAGCATCTTCTCGAGCAACACCAAGTTGATCTAGTGCTAATTCTTCTGCAGCTTCAATGTTTTCCGCTCTTACTTCTACCCATTCCATATTTTTACTTCTTTTTCTTATTACGACGACGCGAGCCGGGCGTGTCTGGTTGACTATTTTTCTTTGGTGTCACCCTTTTTGATGTTGGGCGAGACTGTGGCTCTTTACGCTCTGTGACTTTTCCTTTCGTGGGATTATTAGTCGCAGGGGGTTTTGTTTTTTTATTGCGTTTTTTTGGTGGATTCGTAATGTGTCTTCGACTCCCATGTGCTTCATCAGATTCAGGAGATCTACCACTTTTCTCTTTCTTTACAGATTCCACCATTTCTTTTGATGGTTTAATTATTTCAGAAGTATCGGCATTATCGCCATAATATTTTCGTGTGATAAATAGTTGTGTAAGAACTCGAAATGCATTCGATGTTAGAAAATAAAATACTAATGCAGCCGGAAAACCAAATGAAAATATTGGCAGCATGAAGGGCATATATTTCATTAAAAGTTGTTGTTGAGCAGGCATTTCAGACATTGAAGACGATGATCTTGTTGAAATCATGCGTTGCTGGTACCAAGCTGATAAACCAACAAGTAACACTAATAGTAAGTAGGGGAGNCCTTCAGCAAAATTATTTGTGAGCACATCCCAAGGGGTGCGCGAAAGGTCCATCCCTAGGGAAGACATCTCCGTAGAGAGGGATAAATCTCTATACATTTCAGTGTCAGTGCCAATAAAGTCTGGATTAAACACACGCGCATTTAATTCGGGAATGTATGAAGCATTGGAGGGGTCTATTGTAGAAACATCACCTAATCTGAGACCAACNTCTCCTGTTCTTCTTGTTAATCCGCGTACAGTATAAAAAAGTGCAAAAAATATGGGCATTTGCGCTATTAACGGTAAACAACCTGCTAGTGGGTTAATTCCATTAGCTTGATATAGCGCCATCATCTCTTGATTTAGTCGATCTCTATCATTTCCATGTTTTTTTCTAAGTTTTTTTAATTCTGGTGCAACTTTTTGCATAGCTAACATGCTTCGAGTTTGTTTCAAAGTTACTGGTGTCAAAACAATCATCACTAAACAGGTAAAAACAATGATNGCTAGTGCATAGTTAGGAAACAGATCGTAGATCGTTGTTAAAATATTGCCGAAGAATTCTAACATTGCGTCTCCTTCTCTGGCACTGGATCATACCCAAACCCACCCCAGGGGTGACAACGACAAAGTCGTTTGGTTGAATACCAGGTTCCCCGCATGATTCCGTGAGCTTCTATAGCTTCATAGGCGTATTCTGAGCAGCTTGGAACATATCTGCATGATGGTAATTTATTTATAGTTGCACGTTGATAGAATAAAATAAGCTTCTGACCTGCACTTTTAGCTATATTTCTATCGTTTTCTTTAGTTATCGATTTTTTGATGTAATTCATTTAATGTTTTTTGTAATGTTATTTCTGGGTTTAACAACCCAACTTTTTTCGAATGGATTTTTATTAGATAATTTCCAATTGGTACCATCTCAGGATTTTCTGTAACAATTTTNCTGAATGCTTCTCGAAATTGTCGTCTGAGTTTATTTCGTTCCACAGCAGTCCCGACNGANTTTGGAACNGCAAATGCCAAGCAAGGAATCTTTGTTTGCTCAAGGAGGTAGATCAGCTCAAANAATCCGTGTTTTACTCGGATNCCACGTTTCAACAAGGAAGCGTGTCTATCTCTTCCAGCGACTCNTCCGATTATGCTGACAGTTTTTGCCTTCCACGCCGCCGNCGCCCNTTTATAACGGCTCGGCCTCCTCTTGTTGACATACGATGCCGAAACCCGTGCTTTTTAGCTCTTCGACGCACATTTGGTTGAAATGTCCTCTTCANTTTTAATCCTTATTGCCTTTATGGTTCAGTTGTTAACACACCCTGTTTCAAAGCCAGGCTTTTCACCGGCTTTTTTACTTTCAGGCAGCATTAACCTTACATGCATACGCTAGAGGCTGTTCTTGAGCTATTACAACCTTTAAAAAATCTAATTATAAAAATACAATTAAAAGTTATCCACANGNTCAACTTCTANAGCTAAATAATTATNTCCACANCCTGTGGATAACTGCANAAANATGCTTGTGAACAGGGAAAACAAATCCACTTAACTTCCACTGGCANGTTTGCTTACATAGTGCTAGGTTGCAGATTCACATTAAATAATTTAAAAGATCTCCACAAGATTACACACATTGAAAAACAGAAGTTNCCTTTGTGGAATTAGGTAGAAAAGAGAAAATAAATGTCAAACGTAACGCAATTATGGGACGCNTGTGCCCAATCTATTCGAGACCAGGTCTCTGATGGTGTTTGGCAATCAACATTTAAAGAAGCACGACCACAGTCAATAACAGAAAACGAATTAGTTCTGACTGTTCCAAATCAATGGGTTAAGGCTCAAGTGGAAGGAAAATATAACCCTCTTGTTATTGAAGCGCTTGATGAAGTTTCCCCAACGCATATCGATCTAATCGTTGAAGTTGATACAAAAAACAGCGATGAAATGGACTTAGTAAAAGAAGATGTGCTAATTCCGAGTGAACAAGATAACCCTGTAGCGCCAATAGGCGATTATCATAGCGAAATTTTAAATACCTCAACAAAACCATCTATTCGTAACGAAAAATATACATTTGAAACTTTTGTAACTGGAACAAGTAACCGTTTCGCTCACGCTGCTGCTTTATCAGTAGCTGAAAGACCGGCAGAGTCTTACAACCCACTCTTTATCCACGGAGAAGCAGGATTAGGAAAAACACATCTTCTTCAAGCAATAGAAAGTTATATACACGAAAACTATCCAATGCATTCAACAAAGTATGTTTCAACAGAAACCTTTCTAAATGAATTTATTGAATCAATAAAGACAAACAAACGATCAGAGTTTAAAAGTCGGTACAGAGAAATTGATGTTCTTCTTGTTGATGATATTCAGTTCTTGGAAGGGAAAGAAGGCCTACAAGAAGAATTTTTCCATACCTTCAATAGTTTGCATCAAGCAAACAAACAAATAGTTTTATCATCTGANCGCCCNCCAGATGCAATTTCNACTCTAGAAGANCGCTTACGTAGTCGATTTAAAATGGGGTTATTGACAGATATACAACCACCTGACTTAGAAACTAGGCTGGCAATTCTNCGGAAAAAAGCTGAAAATGAAACTATTCCCATACCGGCTGATGTTCTTGAGTTCATAGCAACACATGCTAAAGAAAATATTCGAGAACTAGAAGGAGCCTTAACTCGAGTTTGTGCTTATGCGAAACTTAATAACCAAGAATTAACTATTGAAATAGCAAAAACAGTTCTACAAGAACTGATAGCTTTGAGAAAGCCAAGAGCCATTACGCCAGATGTAATACTTGACGCAACAGCTGAAAAATTTGGTCTTTCGAAAGAAGATATTATTGGTCAGCGACGACATCGTCCTCTTGTAACGGCTAGACAAATAGCTATGTATGTTTTCCGCGAGTTAACCGAACTAAGTTACCCAGCGATAGCTCGTGAGTTTGGCGGAAGAGACCATACAACTGTTATACATGCCGTAGATAAAATAAGTGACCTGATGCCAGCAAAACAACAGATCTACGATGATGTTACCGACCTGGTACAAACAATACGATCGGGCAAATAAATAATCCACACCAGTTGTGGACTAATATAAGAATTGTTGATAACAAAAGAAAATTATCAAAATATTTTTAACCCTCAGCTTTTAAAGCTGTGGATTACGCAAGTAATTAACATTAAATCCACAGAAAAAAATAGCTATGAGCAGGACATATATAGGATTAACCACATACCCACACACCTACTACCACTACTAAAGATTTATAAACCTCAAAGAATAGAAGGAGTTCTCCACAAGTGAAATTTCGATGTGAACGTGACACATTAGTTGAAGCGTTAAATACAGCAAACAAGGCAGTAACGAATAGAGCTACGCTGCCGGTTTTAAATGGTTTACACCTAAGCCTAGAAAACGACGCATTGGTGATAACAGGGAGTGATTTGGATCTAACAATAACAGTTTCCCTTGATGTTGCTGGAGAAACAGATGGGATAGCCGTTGTACCTGCAAGGCTTCTATCTGATGTCGTTAGGTCTGTGGAAGCAGGAACAGTCGACATAACTGTTGGCGGATCAGATCTACAAGTTATAGCTGGACGTAGTGAATTTGCCTTACGTACAATTCCTGCAGATGAATATCCATTATTTGAAGGACCAACGTCAGAGCCAGTAACAGTTGACGCAACATTATTAGTCAGCGCGCTAGAACAAGTTACGCCAGCAGCTTCATCCGATGATTCTCGTCCGATATTAACTGGTGTTTATATGGTNGCNGAAAAAGAAGGATTCCGACTAGTTGCGACNGATTCGTATCGCTTAGCTGTCCGAGATATGCCAGGATCAGCTCTATTAGCTGGGCAACCACCCATACTTGTTCCTTCACGAGCCCTAACTGAACTAGCTAGACTTTTAGAGAAAGACTCAGAAGTCTCTCTATATTTAGGAGAAAAAGAAGCGTCATTCGAAGTTAATACTGTTCGAATGACAACCCGACTTATTGAAGGTGAATTCCCTGATTATAAAAGACTCGTTCCAGACGATAATCCAAATAAACTAACAGCGAACAGGGGCGAGCTCAGAGACGCTGTTAAACGAGTTCGATTACTAGCTCAAGAAGCAACACCTATCCGTTTAGAAATGGGCAATGCAGGGTTACAACTCATAGCTAAAACACAAGATATAGGCGAAGCTCACGAAATAGTTGACGCTAACTACAGCGGAGACGACCTAACAATCGCTTTTAACGCAGAATATCTCCTAAAAGGTTTAGAAATTGCACCCGGAGATGACATCACTTTAGAAACACGCGATAATCAAAAACCTGCAGTCCTTAAATCAGAAGAACACCCTGAATTTCTGTACNTGTTAATGCCCGTCCGTATTTCATAACAACGGTAATGGTTCAGCTGAAACAATTATGGGTGAAGAACTTCCGTAACTACTTTTCAGAAGAAATACAATTTCACTCTGGAACAAACGTTATTTTTGGCGTTAATGGTCAAGGAAAAACAAACCTTCTAGAGGCGATTCAATATTTAGGGAGCGGAACATCTTTCAGGGGGTCACCCGCAGAAGCATTAATTCAAAAAAACCATGATACAGCCGTTGTACGAGCAGAAATAACCCACGACGATAGGCTTCTTTTGGTTGAAGCAGAGATTTCTAATTTGCGGCAAAATAGCATTGCAATAAACAAACAAAAAATTCGTCCCATCCGGAACTTAGTAGGACTAATTCCAATGACAATTTTCGGACCGGATGACCTAACACTTGTGAAAGATGGACCAAGCTATCGACGTTCATATATTGATGAGCTACTAATTCGAACACACCCGAAATATGTTAAAAAGAGAATAGACCTGGAATCATTACTTAAACAAAGAAATGCTTTCCTGAAGCAAGCAAAAGGGTATCTAACAACCGAGGGAAAAAATACTCTATCTGTCTGGAATGAACAATTTGCTGATGCCAGTCAGGAGTGGGGACAATTACGAAAAGAGACATTAGAAGACCTTCAACAACTCGCACAAAAAGCGTACGAAGATTTAACAGGAAAAACCGAAGACCTGACAATAACTTATAATCCACAATGGCTCACAAAAGGCCTTCTTTCTTCCTTAAAAGAAATAGAGAATGATGAATTAAGGAGAGCAACGACCTTAATCGGTCCACACCGAGATGATATAGAAATATTTTTAGCTGAAATGCCTGCGAGAACGCATGCCTCTCAAGGGGAACAGCGAACTATTGCTCTTTCACTTCGTGTAGCAGGACACCTTTTCTTATATGAGGTTCATAAAGCAAAGCCCTTACTCCTTCTTGACGATGTTTTTTCTGAACTAGATACAGAACGAACAGAAAGACTTCTTCACCTGCTAGTAGCCGACCAAACATTTATTACAACTGCAATAGAACCAAAATATATTGACGCTAACACATATTACGAAATACAAAATGGGAAAGTTGTAACAGAATGACAGGGGAGTCACCCTACGAAAAAAAGAAGCAACCTAAAAAAATAGAGGTACTTCTAGATTCGCTTCTCCACAAACTAAGTGGATCGACAAGTCAAGACATCACAGAAATCCTCGAGAATTGGGAGTTAATAATTGGTGGACCATTATCAAAACTCTCTTCTCCCACACACATCAAAAATCAAATTTTGTACATACAGGTCGTTGATTCTGGCGTCGCAAGAGAAGTCGAGTGGAGAAAAGCAGAAACACTAAAAGCGGCTAATGAAAATACTTCTAAAGCCAAACTTCAAGATATGAAAATAACAATTAAACAGAAATAAAATCATTAAATAATTCAAAAAATATAACGAAAATTAATAAATCAAAAACCCCTTCTAATCTCTCCAAAATGATAGAATATACCTTGTGTAATTTATGCCTCTGACCACGTGTTTTATAGAAAAAACACACGAGAATTTCGACATAGAGCACTAAAAAACTTTGGTAGGAAAATTAACAAAATATGACGCAAACTGCTGACTCATACAGTGCTGATGATATTCAGGTTCTAGAAGGCTTAGAAGCAGTACGAAAACGCCCAGGAATGTATATTGGCTCCACTGGTCCAACAGGTTTACACCATCTGGTATACGAAGTAGTTGACAATGCTGTTGATGAAGCAATGGCTGGACATTGCACCAAAATAGAAGTAGAAATTCTTGAAGACGGCGCTTGTGAAGTCAGGGATAATGGAAGAGGAATTCCTGTAGGGGCACATCATCAATATGAAGATTTAACAGCTGCTGAAGTGGTACTAACAGTTCTTCACGCAGGAGGAAAATTCGGNGGTGAAGGCTACAAGGTTTCCGGCGGTTTACATGGAGTTGGAGTTTCAGTAGTTAACGCNCTTAGTTCAAAAGTTGAGGTAGAAATTGACCGAGATGGGAATCGCCACTTCATGTCGTTTAAAGACGGAGGNGAAGCAGATNAAAAACTTGCAGTAACCGGAGAAGCTCCAAACAAAAGGACTGGAACGACAGTCCGATTCTGGCCAGATATACAAATATTTAAAGAAGGAATAGATTTTCGAGCTAATACATTATTAGAAAGNTTTCAAATGATGGCCTTTCTCAACAANGGGCTTGAAATTACATTCATTGACAACAGAACCATAAGTAATACCAAAAAAACGTCCTACAAGTATGACGGTGGTATTAAAGATTTCGTTCAGCATGTAAACACNTCAAAAGAAGCTCTTTTTGACAAAGTTGGTTTTTTTCAAGAAGAAGATGAAGAACAAGAAGTAGAGATAGCTTTCCAATGGAACACGGGATTTAACTCTGATGGAATTCATTCATTTGCCAATGGTATTTCAACAACGGAAGGTGGAATGCATGAACAGGGCTTTAGAACAGCGTTAACCAGAATTGTCAATAAATATGCTCGAGACAACGGTCAACTAAACAAAAGTGATGACGGATTACAGGGTGAAGATATCCGAGAAGGACTCACAGCAATAATTTCTGTTCGTTTGCGCGATCCTCAATTTGAAGGGCAGACAAAAAGTAAACTAGGAAATGTTTCTATTAAATCTTTGGTGGAAAAAGCTGCAGGTGAGCACCTAAGAGATTGGTTAGAAGAAAATCCAAAAGAAGCAAAGTTAATAACACAAAAAGCTGTTCAAGCAGCACGTGCACGAATAGCTGCAAGAACAGCACGTGATGCTACCCGAAGGAAATCAGCGCTTGATGGTGCAGGATTACCTGGTAAGTTAACTGATTGTTCAAGCAAGGACCCCAAAGAATCAGAGTTGTACATCGTTGAAGGAAACTCTGCAGGAGGATCTGCAAAAGACGCTCGTGATCCGGGAACTATGGCCATTTTACCTATTAGAGGGAAAATTCTAAATGTTGAAAGATCTCGTATAGATAAAATGTTAAATAATACAGAAGTACAGGCACTTATTTCAGCAATTGGAGCTGGATTTGGAGACGAATTTGATATCGACAAAATCAGGTATCACAAAATTGTTCTACTTGCCGATGCCGATGTNGATGGCAGCCATATTCGAACTCTGTTATTAACTTTTTTATACCGCCAGATGAAAGAACTTGTCCTGAAAGGTCACGTATACATTGCGCAACCACCCTTATTTTCAACCGAAGTGAAAAAAGCAAAAATTTATCTGAAGGACGAACATGCCAAGGAGGTATTTCTTAAAGAAAACCCTAAACACAAAGCAGACTTTGGTCGACTTAAAGGCCTTGGTGAAATGAATGCTGACGAACTATGGGATACCACAATGGACCCCGAAAAAAGAACGCTGCTGAAAGTAACTGTCGAACAAGCCTCAATAGCAGATGAAGTCTTCTCCAAATTAATGGGAGAAGATGTCGAAAGCAGAAAAACGTTTATTCAAACAAATGCCAAAGACGTTCGATTTTTAGACATCTAGGCTAACAAAAGGAATTCATGAGCGACACTGACATTACCCAGGATAATAATCCGGACGAGGGAGTGGAAGATATTGAAATACAAGAAGAGATGGAACAATCCTTTTTGGACTATGCCATGTCTGTTATTGTCGCACGCGCTCTTCCTGATGCAAGAGATGGATTAAAGCCAGTTCATCGGAGAATACTTTGGGGTATGTATGACACTAATGTAAGACCTGATAGATCGCATGTAAAATGCGCAACTGTAGTCGGAGAAGTAATGGGCCACTATCACCCCCATGGTGATAGTGCCATTTACGAAGCATTAGTTCGCATGGGTCAACCCTTTTCGCTAAGACACCCATTGATAGACCCTCATGGAAACTTTGGATCACCTAATGATCCTCCTGCAGCTATGAGATATACCGAAAGTAGATTGTCTGAATTAGCAATGGCCATGTTGGAAGGAATCGACGAAGAAACAATAGACTTCCTAGATAACTTTGATGGATCCTCCCAAGAACCAAAGGTTCTCCCATCCCGATTTCCAAACCTTTTAGTTAATGGCGGGCAGGGAATAGCTGTTGGAATGGCAACAAATATTCCCCCTCATAACCTAGGGGAAGTAGCTGACGCAGCAATCCACCTCATTAATAATCCTGACTCAACAGTCAGCGACCTTATGGAATATATCAAAGGACCTGATTTCCCAACCGGTGGTGAAATACTTGGGCATTCTGGGATACATCAAGCATATAAAACAGGACGTGGTTCTATAAAAGTTCGTGCGAAGGCTGAAATTATTGAAGGCTCTAAAAATGACCAAATAGTTGTTACAGAAATCCCATATCAAACAAGTGTGGAATCAATTGAAGAGAAAACAGCAGCACTTGTTGATAAAGGAGAAGTTGAAGGAATTAGAACAATACGNAANGAATCAGCAAAAGGAAAAACACGGCTGGTGTTTGAACTCAAAAAAGATGCGCCTGCTCTAGTAATTCTNAACCAGCTCTATAAAGGAACACCGCTACAAAACTCTTTCTCCGTAAACATGGTTGCGCTAGATGACGGGGTTCCTAAAACAATGACTCTTTTAGATGCCTTATCATGCTGGGTTAATCATCAAATTGAGATCGTTCGACGAAGAACAGAATTTCGCTTAGAGCGAGCACAACATGAGTTACACATAAANTCAGGACTATTAAAAGCCATCGGAATCATTGATGACATNATTTCAACAATAAGAGAAAGCGAAGATAGGGCAACAGCTCGAACTTCACTAATAGAAGAACCATTTGAATTTAGCGAAACACAAGCGAACCATATTCTAGATATGCAGCTAGGGCGTCTAACCCGCTTAGGCAGAGATCAGATAGAAGAAAAAGTTCAAGAGCTGACTGAAATAATCACAGAACTCGAAGCAATACTCGCTGACGAAAAAGAACTACGAAAGTTAATCATTGAAGAGTTAACAGAAATAAAAGAGAATCATGAAAACGAAAGACGTACTCAACTCGTCACTGACCCGGGTGATTTCCTTATTGAGGATCTAATCGATGATGAAGACCTAGTGTTCACCCTGAGCGCTGGAGGNTATGTAAAAACCGTATCAAGNGATGAATTCAGAAGCCAAGGAAGAGGTGGACGTGGAGTNGCTGGAGCGGCACTCAAAGATGAAGANTTAATTACAACTATTCTTCACACATCAGCGCATGCATACCTCNTATTCTTNACAAATCTAGGAAAAGTTTANCGGTTGAAAGCTCACCAAATCCCAACNATGAGTCGTACAGCAAGAGGAACAGCAATAGTCAATTTATTGCATTTATCTCCTGANGAAAAAGTAGCGGCAGTTATCGATACAAGAGATTACGAAACGAAGAGATTCCTTGTTTTTGCAACAAAACAGGGACAAATTAAAAAAACAAAGTTTACTGAGTACGATAAATCACGAACAAAGGGACTTATCGCAATCACATTAAAAGAAGAAGACCAACTAGTTCGAGTCTTACCAACGACAGGTGAAGATCATATTTGCCTAATTAGTTCAAACGGAAAAGTGATGCGCTTCCATGAGGAAGAAGTTCGGCCAATGGGACGTTCAGCAGCAGGAGTTAGGGGAATAAAACTTACCGAAAAGGACCAGGTCGTGGCAGCGTGTCTAGCAGAGGAAGGAAAATCACTACTTGTCGTAACCGGAAAAGGGTTTGGCAAAAGAACGGAGTTTAATAACTTCAATCCCAAACATAGAGCTGGACAAGGTGTTATCGGAATATCACTCTCATCTGAAAAAGGAAAAGTTGTTGCTAGTCGCGCAGTAGGAGAGGAAGATGAAGTTTTCATGATTGCATCCAATGGAATAATTATTCGCATGAAGGTAAACACAATTTCTCTTCAAGGGCGTTCAGCCACAGGCGTAAAACTAATGTCAGTGGAAAATGAATCTGAAGTAACGGCAATAGCCCCAGTAATCCAAGATGAAGATCTCCCGAATAACGACACTTAAATCATCCTGTATACAAAGGTTCATACAGAGGTGCCACCCCAATAGCCCTTTGCATAATCTACACTACGAATAATGACGAATACGAACGAGTCAACTGTCGACGGCACAAGTAAAGATGATAATCCTGCAGAAGATGAGGTTGNGCCNGCAAACTATTTTGACGAANCACAGTCAGATCAAACGCCATCCATCTATCCAGATGATGATTTATCGCCAGCTGAAAATAAATTCTTTGGAAATAAAGCAACAACTCCACCTCGCCCTCGTAAAGGCCGAACTATTTCCGTCTTTGAAAAACGACGTCGCGTTAAATTACAAGCAAGGCGCGTAAGGCGAATCATCAGACATATTGAAGTCTGGTCAGTCCTAAAGATTTCAATCCTATTCTGGGCCTGTCTNTGGGCTATTTTCCTCATCGCAGGTTTCATTGTTTGGGGTGTTGCTGAGTCTTCGGGAACTGTTGGAAAACTTGAGTCATTGATTACAGAACTATTTGCCTTAGACACCTTCGACTTTGACGGACGTCAGATATTCAAGGGTTATGCGTTAGGGGGACTTGTATTGGCNATTGCAGGTTCAACGATTAATGTCCTGATGTGTTTGCTCTTTAATCTCATAAGCGATTTAACAGGTGGTTTGCGGATCACGATGGTTGAAGAAGAAACAGTTCGCCCATCCCCACCGCGGCGACGCAGACGGCAAAGAGTCCAATAATACGCTCTCTTACCCTGAACGAGGTTTTTTCAAATTCTGAACGGTATCGTAGAATCCCGAAAGAGTANAAAAGGGCCTATAGCTCAGTTGGTTAGAGCGCACCCCTGATAAGGGTGAGGTCGTTGGTTCAACTCCAACTAGGCCCACACATAATGAGAACTTGACAACCATCGCTAAGTTTCAAAGAATTGTTCTTAACACATGATACAGGAGAGCTATGAGGCAATTAATCAGAGTTTTAATAGCACTCTTAGGCGCAATTGGTATAACAATCATTGTTAAATCAAAAGAAGCAGGAACCGTACCGCTACAAAGTGGCGGCTGGCGGGACCTAGAGACCGACTAGCAAAAGAGTTATTGTGATAGGAATTCTTGGCCTAGGGGCAGTTGGGTCACAACTACTTCAGAGAATAAATATCTCCTCACCCGAAATTCCAATATATTTATCTGGCCCTGACCGTTCGAAAGTCCCGCCGCAGTTAGTTTCACCAAACGCAATAAACTATTGTGCTAGTCAAGAAAAGATTGAAGAACAAAATATTTCCCTTCTCGTCATTTCAACCCCATCAGGACAACACTTAGAAACTACTCAGCGAGCCATCAAACGCGGNATTTCGGTCATCTCAACCTCAAATAAAGTCAGTGACGTTATGGAACTACTAAAGTTAGAGAACATAGCNANNGATGCTGGGGCTTCAATTATTATCGGTGCGGGATTTTCCCCAGGTTTAACATGCGCACTGGCTATGTTCGCTTCAAAAGAATTAGACCATGTTGACGAAATCCACATTGCCAAAGATGGAACCGGTGGGCCTGCATGTGCAAAGCAACACCATCGTTCTATGAAAAGACCATCAATTGACTGGTGGGACGGAGAATGGATTCGTAGGCCAGGAGGTTCGGGAAGAGAACTCGTTTGGTTTCCAGACCCTATCGCCGGAGCCGACTGCTATCGAGCAGCCTTACCAGAGCCGATTCTCCTACAATCATCCTTTCTAACAACCTCCCGCATAACATCTCGAGTTTCAGCAACTAGACAAGANAGATTCACATCATGGNTGCCTATGTTGACACCTCCTCATCGTGATGGAGGATTAGGAGCCGTACGTGTTGAAGTTCGAGGAAGATTAGAAAACATCAGCGTTACAAAAGTGATGGGAGCCGTGAGTGCTCCATCTACTGCGACAGCGATCGTGACGGAAACTCTTTGTGAAATGCATATGTCAGGAGAATTAAAGAAACAGGTAGGAGGTGTCTCCACCGTTTGTGATTCATCCATATTTCTCAAACGTATAAAGGAAAAGGGTATTCGAATTGTTGAGTTTGATGGTATCCCAGAAGAGTAAAATTACAGTTTAAGTAGGTTCAGCAATTCATCATGGACAAGTCCATTTGTTGCTAACCATCCAACCTTGTCTTGAAGTTCAGTTTCTCCATCCCAAGTCGTGATCCTGCCTCCGCATTCTGGAATAATTGTCAACATTGGTGCAACATCATATGTGTAAAGTGGAGGATCAATCATTGCTTCAATGCGGCCAGTAGCNACTAAAAAATAACCATACCCATCACCCCAAGTTCTTGTTTTCGCTCCGCTTGCTGCAATGTTTGTTAATAATTTTTCTGGCCACCATGGCACATCAAAACTGCTTGAGGACACACAACTATCTGATAATAGATTGATGGAAGAAACTGAAGGCTTGTCTTCTGAACTACTAACGCCTAAACCTCTTCCTCCTGATATGTATTCGCCAAGAGCTGGGAGGTGAATAATCCCTATTGCAGGGCCAACCTCATCGAAAAGAGCTAGAAGCGAGCTATAAAGGGGAACACCGCGAACAAAAGATGCAGTGCCATCAATAGGGTCAATTATCCATTGTCGTGAAGATGTTCCAGAAAAATTGTCAGATTCTTCACCAATGATTGTGTCGTGAGGAAATTCTTTTCCGATTTCTTTCCTTAAGTACTCTTCAACAGCTTTATCAGCGTCAGTGACTTCCGTATTGTCTTTCTTAAGATCAACTTTCAGGTCACGTGATTGAAACCAGTGCAGTGTTATCGCAGCTGCTTCAGCAGCTATTCTTTCTGCAAATGTTAATAATTCAGAATCAATTGGTGCTGTCATCATCTCTAAGCTTAGTTTCTAACCATTGATCAAGCGCCAACCATTCAGAATCAATAAATTTTAAACGTTCAGATTTATCAATAGGAAAATCACATATTGGAATCTGCCTGATGAACACTTCTATGGGAGCTTTGAACGGAATGTTTTTTAAGATTTCTTTAAAAGAACCAAAAGGTTGGAATCCGTTGTGACCTATTAAGAATAGATCGGAATCCGGATTTGCATCTAGTAGCGCAAGCAAACCGCCAGGCTTTATCGGAAGCAGATTTTTAAGTACACCTACTCTTTCAGATCGGTCCATATCAGTTGTTGAAATTTTTTGTATAGCTCTCCTAGATCGCTCTTCGGTATAGAAAGTTCCTTCGGGAAAAATTATGCATGCGTCAGAACCAAGATTTTTGGTAAGGGACCTGACACCTTCTACTTCAACGTTACTTGCTCCAGAGTTTCGTTTAACGAACTGATTTGGCAACCGGTGCCCGTAGATATCTAAAGAAGGGGAGAGGAGTAGCTCTGATTTCAAAACATGTCGTGGAATAACGAAATTGCAGAATTTTCCGATGAGAACCGTGGGAAGTAAAGCATCAAAAAAGCTACTGTGCTGAGCNGCTATAACAAAGGGGCCTTCTCCAAATGAAANCTNTTCAGGGTAGTTAANACGAGTCCGAAGAAAAAGCTTCGCTCCAAANAGAATTGATGAAACCCAAAAGTACTGAACTTTCGCATGTATACGTTGAGATGAAGTTGANTTTACTGCGTANCCAAAACCCGTTCCGAACCAAAGTATCAATGCAAATAGAACACCAANGAACTCCATCAATAGGTACCAAATAANTATTAATGCTAAGCGAATGTGGCGAGNATCAGGTCTTCCAANAAGAAAAGAAAAGATGCTNAATGNAATAGAAAGNAATGAATANAGAACTGCTATACATAAACCGATTGGAAGCATGCCGATAGAGACNATGCGTCTAATNAAAGGATGAAAATAAACGACTTTCACTCTAGAAAGAATAGAACTAAATCAACCTANTCAGNCGAATGCCCCATTGTCCCTAAGATCAGNNATGANGNTTTCNTCATACCCAAGAATTTCCTGAAGAACTTCNTCCGTATGTTCGCCAACTTCTGGAGCCTTTGATGGAACTAATGGTTCCTCACCAATTATCTTTACTGGGAGAGGAAGTTGCTCTGCTCCTAAATCTTCTATTGAGTAGAAAGGCAGTCGATGTTGAAATTGGGGATCCGTTGGTGCTGTTTTCGCATTGTACACTGGAGCTATAGGAGTATTTTCATCTTCGCTAAATTGAAGCCATTCTGCACTAGATTTTTGCTTAAATATTTCTCTTAGTTCTATGTGTAATTCTGTATTTCCTTTAGCATGATCCGCGTATTTTGAGCCAGGCCATTTCTCAAAAAGGTCTAATCTTCCAACCCCGGCACAAAAATTTTTCCAAAATGCTTGTTCTGAGGCCATAAATAAAACATGTCCATCTGTTGATTCGTAAATTTGGTAGCGAACCCCTTCCCACATCCCAGCTAGTCCCGGTGGCCTTCGTTCATAATCATCAGCTGGGTTACCGGTAACTTCATTTTCGGATCGTTCATATGCTTTCCACGTCTCGATTCTGTACCAGTCCATATATGCTGCAGCGTCTGATTGAGCTAACTCCATTTGGCAACCCTGCCCAGTTTCCCGAGCGCGCGTAATTCCTGCTAATAATGCAAAAGCTCCAAGCATTGGCCCTACATTAATGCCGACATTTGGCATGTCCTGAGGAATTCTTGTGAACCCGTCATCGTCAACTACAGGATTAATTANACCNGCCCACGTATCGTATGCAATGCCATGACTAGGCATGTTCTGGTACGGACCNGATGATCCATAACCAGACAAGGTACAAAATACGATTTTTGGGTTAATTTCCTGNAAAACCNCGTAACCTAAACCNAGCTTTTCTAGNGTTCCAGGACGCATAGCTTCAACGACTGCATCTGCAGAAGAAACCAGCTCTTTATAGATGCCTAAACCCTCGTCTGTTTTCAGATTTAGAGNAATGCTTCTTTTCCCTCGATGGGTGTGTAGATGCAAAAGTGAAACACCATTGATGATGGGCCATGTCATCTGACGAATATAGTCACCNTGTGGCGGTTCAACTTTAATTACATCCGCCCCCAAGTCTGAGAAAAAAGTTGAAATTTGCCCAGGTCCCAATAGGGAACTTTCAATTATTCGAACACCTGACAGCAATGGGGTGGTACTCATACAATTAAATCCTTAAGGCTATTCTATGTAATGGAATATCTTGAATTCCTCTCCTCCATCATCACACAATGAAGACAAAGGCACCATTCATTGAACAACTCAAATGACAAAAATATGATAAGAGAATTTAATGAAAAGGACTTTCATGATCTTCTCGAATTAAATAACGATTCAGTTCCTGCTGTGAATCATCTTTCCAAAGGAGAACTTAAAAACATTCTTCGATTATCGGAGAAGTGTTGGGTTGCCGATATTGATGATGAATTAGCAGCTTCCCTTATAATCATTGGCCCACATCAACCCTATGAAAGCGATAATTACACTTGGCTTGAAACAAAGTTCAGCAATTTTTGTTATGTAGATCGAATTATGGTCAGCGAGAAATATAAACGCAAAAAATTGGGATACACCCTTTACAACAAACTTGAAGACCATGCTGAAGAAAACGGATTCTCGCAACTCCTCTGTGAAGTTAATATTGAACCACCAAACCCGCAATCAATTGCATTCCATACTCAACTGGGTTGGGAACCATTTTTTGAACGTCAGCATGCTCCTGATAAAAAAGTTCAATATTTTAAAAAGGGCATAACACCAGTTCAGGACTAGTTTTCTCATCTGCTGATATTTCAGAATGCTGATCTTGCATATGCTCAAGCTACCGTTAAAGCATGTCAATTTTTGAGAATGATACAAATCGATCGACAACCACGTCTTCTTTTGGTGTTTCAAAAAGAGAAAGTCATAATGCAGACCCCTTTTATAAAAGATTTCCCCCTATTCAACAAGATAAAAAAACAGAGCCATCAACACCTGTAACCGTTGACAAACTTTTTGTAGGNGATTCTTCAAAAATGACTGAAATCAATGCAAACTCAACTGCTCTTATNGTTACTTCACCNCCATACTTTGCNGGAAAAGAATACGANCTTGATCTAAGCAAGGAAGGAATCCCCANCACTTANATCGAATATTTAAAAATGCTAAAGAATGTCTTCACTGAATGTTGGCGGATACTTGAACCTGGAGGACGAATAGCAGTTAATGTTGCAAATCTGGGAAGAAAACCATACCGGTCTTTAAGCGCAGACATCACGCGTATTCTGCAGGAAGATATTGGGTTTTTATTACGAGGTGAAATCGTTTGGATTAAAGCAGAGGGCGCATCTGGAAGTTGTGCATGGGGTTCTTTCCAATCNGCGTCTAATCCGGTATTGAGAGATGTAACCGAACGGGTAATTGTCGCAAGTAAATTACGCTTTGANAGGTCTCTTACTAAAAAACAACGGGCGTCAAGGGGACTTCCGTGTGTGGACACGATTCAAAAAGAAGATTTTCTTTCTTGGACAATTGATACCTGGCGTTTTCAGCCAGAATCGGCAAAAAAAATTGGCCATCCAGCTCCGTTTCCTTTAGAACTTCCTAAACGGCTAATTCAACTTTACTCCTACGAAGATGACCTTATAGTTGATCCTTTTTGTGGTGCTGGTACTACAGCGTTAGCTGCTAAGGAGTCAGGTAGACACTATGTGGGATATGATCTGGTCCCTGAATATATTGAGTTAGCTGAACAACGATTACAAGATAATTAGACCTTNTTATCAAATCCACCCAACAACTCTTTTGACAAGGACATCAACAAAAGTTTCATCGCTATTTTGTAACTCCGTNTCAAATGCATCTCTGCTTCCTACCAGCCGGTGTGCNAGNAGNAATTTAGTCAAGTCAACATCAGCAACCAAGTCATCAAACGAATAATCCGTTACTCCTTCAGAACAGAGGGTTTTATGGTAGTGGTGTAGCATCTGTTCTTCTTCATTCTTGTGGTCTGGAGATAGAGCCGTTGTAATGAAGTAAGCNACATCCCACCCCGGTCTGCCTTTGCCNAGAATTTGATAATCAATAACAACTATGCTGCCATCAGGGCGGAACATTATGTTATCAAGTCTGTAATCACCATGAAGGAGCGTCCACGGGTCCTTAGCTAAAGGAGNTAGTAAGTCTGCAATATTTTTTTGTGCNTNATCTATAATTTGCATTTTTTCCTCGCCGACCAAATCACCGAATCTATCTAAGAATTCGCTTCGATTCCGGGCGTAGCTTGCTTGCCAGACTTTTGGAAGTCGATCAAGNGCCCATATTCGGTGAGAGACCGCAACTGANTCCTCACAGAGCCAATGATGNGCATGGAATTTNGCCAATNTTGATAGAGAAATTAAAGCATCGTCTAATGAACCTCCAACAACCTGACTGGGGGGGCGAGCATCTGAAATATCTTCAAGTACCAGAACGTANCGTCTCAGCTTGGGGTTTTTAGAGGCTAATTCTAAAAATTTGACAGTAAGCCAACTAATAGCACCAAGTGGAAGACGGGAGAAAAGAAAAGTGATGACTGAATCTAGCCATGGAGTAGAGTCATCGTCCATAGCACTATAGAAAACCTTTGGCATAGGAAGNCCCATATTGGCGGAAAGCTTTTGGTATGCCGTTACTTCACGTTCATACAACTGTAAGCCTTCACCTAAACTTCGGTTNAGTGGAAGTTTTGAGGGAACTTTCACAATAACTGATTGAGGTAAATCTGNTCTATCCGCATCCCAGNAAAGAGAACACCGATGGATTTCTCCAACGAAACCAACACCGGTTCCAATCACTTCGCGTTCGACATCTAAAACAGCGGCACCNTAAGTTTCCTGAAATAAATCATTGAACCATTCTGCCGTGAANTCATTCCCNTCCTGTGGAATAAATATTGCCGGTTTCTTTGCCATGTCCCCCACCAACTAAAGTNGTTTTAAGACTGCCAGACAANCAACAAATCATCAAAAGATGCCCGACGAAACAAAAAAAAGTCAACCACATATCGGAACCTTAAATGAAAGTTCGCTTCATGCTGCCCTNAAACTCCATTATGAATGTGAAGGAGATGCTTCTGAAGCTCCAGTCNATGGGTATGTCGTTGATCTTTTACGCCTTGAGAAGANCGGCCCACACATAATTGAAATTCAAACAACTTCTTTTGCTTCAATGAAAAAAAAGCTCAACGCTTTATTGGNAACNCATACCATNANAATCGTTTACCCAGTTCCTATAGAAACTACGCTTCTTAAGCCTGGTAAAACGCCAAGNAAATCACCCAAAAAGGGAAATATTTACANCATCTTCAGTGAACTTGTATCAATCACTGACCANCTTAAACACCCAAATCTGTCTTTTGATGTGGTGCTTGTAAGNATTAACAAGTTGCAAGAATTTGAGAAGAATTTAAGAAGAAATAGGGGTGGATATCGGACGATCAATACAGAACTTGTCTCCATCCATGAAATTCATCACTTTTGTGGCCTTCATGACTTGATGTCGCTTCTACCTGAGGACCTTCCGGAAAAATTCACAACAGCGGATATTGCGCAAAAAGGAAAGATCCCAAGAAACATTGCACAACAAATGGCCTACTGCTTTCGAAAAACTGAACTCATAGCTGAACTAATGCAATCTAAATCAGGCAAAGTTTACGAAAGAGCAAGCTAGTACTTATTCAAGAATAACTCGTGCATTCGTGTCGACAACGTGATTAAAAATACGTGTCACGTATGCTTCAGCCATTGCCGCTCCTCGCTCATTTCCAGTATCAAAAGAAGCAATTAGTGACATCGCACCAACTGTGTAGTACAGAACTGCTTGTTGGTAATCACGGATAGCATCTTCCAACCGATACTCAATTCCATGGGTGGAAAGACAAGTGATCCACTGTTTAATATAAGATTCCCAATTAGCAGCTGCTATTTCTCTTGGAACACTGTTACCTATGATGTATGCAAGATCGTTAATTCCTTTCCCCTTAAGGCATAATTGGAAATCAATAAATGCTACTTCTGCTGAATTATCTCTGGAGAAGAAGAGATTATCTAGTCGGGTATCAGCATGCGCAAATGTATGCGGTCTTTCAGCAAACATCTCCATAATTTCTTCAAAACGTGGTTCCAAAAGCCTTGCTACCTCAATACTTTCGGGTAGCACACGGTCGGCCCACTCCTCACCTAATACAGGAAGACCAGCACGATAAATTTGTGGAACAGTCGCCATGTACGCTGGATCATTTGGAACTGGTAGCCAACTCAATGACTCAAGATCTGAGCTTTCCCACCACTGTGCATGAAATTCTCCTAATGCGTCAATAGCGCATTTAACTTGTTCATGGGTTGCTCCTACAACCTGATCTCCTACATAGAAATCAACTGATAAATCTTCAATCAATAGAACAAATTTTCCATCATCGTCTAGCTGAGAATAAAAGCATTCAGGAATACGAAGTGCCGCCGATTCGCCCACACTTCGATAAAAAGAAACCTCCCGTGCGTATATGCCAAGTGCTTGAGCTACAGCAAGATTCTCAGGCTCTGAGCACGGCAATTTAACTACCATCGACGCTGGAAGATCAGTATCATTTGTATAGGAAATGGCAAGTAATCCTATTTCCCCAAAAATTCCTGTACCTTCACCGATATTCGCACAGGTCACACTTTCAATTTCAACATCATGAAACTTATCAGTCGTTTGAAGCACTGCTTCTAACCATTGACTAGTTATTTCTGAGAGCCCTATTGGTATGTTCATAATCCCTCCGACTTTAAGACAGCATTTCAGCAGAGAGAAGAAAAATCAAAATCTGATAACTTTTACTAACCATTATCCGAAGGTGCTGGCGATACTATAAAAGTTGTAATGAAGTACATCCAAAAAATACAAAGAAAGATTACTCAATACCGAGAATCCAAATATCTGTCTACCGATCCGGTAGTAGCCGACCTTCAGAGAGCACTTACCCGTGACCGAGTCTTAGAAGACATTGATGATCGAATTGCATACTCGAAAGANGAATCAGTATTTGAAGGAGGGATAGCAGGACCTGTCTGTTTCCCNACATCAACTCAGGAAGTACAAGAGATTATGCGTATAGCTGAACGACACGAAAGACATGTTATTCCAAGAGGAGCAGGAAGCGGACTCGCAGGGGGAGCAATACCTTTGGGTGCCCCAATCGTCATAGCNATGACAAAAATGAACAANATACTTGAAGTNGATATCGATAATAGAATTGCTTGGGTTGAACCAGGAGTTATAAATCTTGAGCTAAGCGATTATCTACGACCGCTGGGCTTTCACTACGCTCCAGACCCCTCAAGCCAACAGATCTGCACATTAGGTGGGAATGTAGCGAACAACTCTGGAGGGCCCCACTGTCTGGCAGATGGAGTTACAGACACCCATGTTTTAGCTATGGAAGTAGTTCTTCCAGATGGCGATGTCGCACTATTTGGAGGTCTTGATGCTGAACCTGAAGGCCTTGACCTCCGTGGTGCTTTTATCGGAAGTGAAGGAACTTTAGGAATCACAACAAAGATCGCTGTACGGCTCACTCCTAATCCCGATGATGTTCAAACAATCCTTATCTCTTTCCCTTCAATGAGGAAAGCAGCCGAGACNGTTAGCGCAATAATTGCCGACGGGATTGTTCCTGCAGCTATGGAAGCTATGGACCAGAAAACGATAGAAGTTATTGAACAACACATCCCTGCTGGTTATCCAACAAATGCNGGAGCGGTGCTACTAGTNGANGTTGAGGGCCTCGCTGATGGTGTNGAGATAGANGCTTTACGAATTGGTGAGATAGCAGAAACTCATGAAGCAGATGATATAAAGATTGCCCAAACCTCATACCAAAGAGATGCTTTATGGAAAGGTCGAAAATCTGCTTTTGGAGCCAGCACCTATCTAGCACCAAATTATTATCTGCATGATACTGTTGTCCCTCGTTCAGAACTTGCAAATGTTCTAGATAAAGTAAACCAGCTTGCTGAGGAGAATGACCTGACAATTATGAACGTTTTTCATGCTGGAGATGGAAACTTACACCCGTTACTTGTCTTTGATGCTAATGAGGAAGGAACACTTGACCGCGTCCATCAAGTCGCAGCAGAAATTGTCAAAATTTCTCTTGAAGCTGGGGGAGTTCTATCGGGTGAACATGGAATCGGAATAGAAAAGCAAGAATTCATGTCACAATTATTTACTCATTCAGATTTAGAACATCAAAATAAACTTCGTACGGCATTTGATCCACAGTGCCGGATAAATCCTGGCAAAGTTCTTCCCACAGGCCATTCATGTGCGGACATACAGACTTTGAACAATATTCCCGAAGGAACATGGGTATAAATGCAAGAATCCATGGATCAACGAGTTGAAGCGTTCTCTTCAGAAATCGGTGATACTGGTCCTATAGCTGTTGAAGGCAGGAAAACTCGATGGAACCAGAATGGGTTTCCTGCAGAGAACACAAGGTTTGTTAAAGCACCCGAAGGAATCATGGAAGTTAAACCTGAGGAGATGACAGTAACAGTTCTCGCTGGAACAACAGTTTCCGAATTACATACTGAGCTTGAAAAACATGGACAGCGAACTTGTCTTCCTGATAGAGGCGGGACCATAGGTGGAGCAATAGCAGTTGGTGAAAACGATTTAAATATGCTCGGTAAAGGTAGAATCCGCGATTCGGTTTTGCAACTTCGTTATGTATCTGCCGGTGGAGAGATTATTACAAGCGGAGCGCCAGTTGTTAAAAATGTAAGTGGTTTCAACCTTCATAAACTCATGGTGGGATCTTTTGGAACGCTTGGATTATTTGCTGAAGTTTCATTACGAACAAACCCCATACCCCCTTCCAGTAGATGGCTTACGGCCGCATCAAAGGACCCTCAGAAGGTTTTTGATAATGTGTATAAACCTTCGGCTATTCTTTGGGATGGTGAAACAGTCTGGGTTCATTTAGAGGGGCACAGACTAGATGTTGAGAAGCAAACAAAGAAACTTTTAAATATTGGAAATTATGAGGAAATTGAAGGTGCCCCAGGCCTTCCACGCTACAGNTGGTCGCTGTCTCCCTCGGACGCTATCAAAATTGACAGAAATGAAACTGGCAATTTCGTTGCCTCAATAGGTGTAGGAATTGTTTGGGCAGATAGGCAACAACCCCAGAAAGCAATTGATCCGGTCGTTACTAAAATCACAACTGCCTTAAAAACTGAGTTTGANCCTTGCGGAAGGCTTAATCCAGGCAGGCATATCTGAGCTGCGNAAAGAAGGCAGTTTCCTGATTTGATATGAAATCAAACTAAAAACAGGGTTATTGTATGAATAGAGTGAATTGCGTTGAAAGGATAATTTAATGGGAAGTCTCGGTACAGGTGAACTTATTATCATATTGATCATCCTTTTGGTTCTTTTCGGCGGTGCAAAGTTACCAAGTCTGGCACGTTCACTTGGGAAAGCCCAAAAGGAATTTAAAGAAGGGCAACGTGAAGAACTTGAAGCATCGGACGATGACTTATAAATAGTAATTTCTAAATCTCAGAAATAATATTAGATTTTTCTAGTTCGTGAATATCAGCGTCGGTGAAGCCATACTCTTTTAAGATCTCTTCGGTGTGTTGGCCTAAATGATCCGTTGACCATTTAATTTCTGGTTCTGTCGTCCCCCATCGAACAGGTGGTCTTGCCATTTTTATGAGCCCAGCGTCAGGGTGAGTCCATTCATGGATAATAGAGTTGTTAACGACTTGAGGGTCGGTGAATACATCATCCACGCTGTTTACCTGAGCAGCAGGGACTTCCTGGGTATGAAGCCTTTCCATAATTTCGCTGGTTGTAAAGGTAAGAAATGCGTTATGAAGAAGCGATCCTAATGCTTCAAAATGTTCAGGGACCATTCTTTGTTTAGCTGTTGCAAATCTTTCATCATCTATCCACTCTGGGTGTTCTAAAGCTCTAGACAGTCCTGCAAATTCCTTATCAGAGGCATAAAAGTAGACGAGGTGTCCGTCAGTCGTTTGTTGAAGACGATAAATCTGATAAATCAATGGTCCAGGTTCTACTTCTGTACCAAACATGGTGTGCCCCATAAATACGTCTGGCCACATCCAATAGATAGCTGAGTCAAGCATNGGNACTTCAATGTGNTGTCCTGCTGATTTTCCTGACGCGCGTGCGAATAATGCTGCAGTTATTGCATTTGATGCCGTTAGGGCAGTTGTTTTGTCACACACAATTGTTCGAACAAGATCAGGAATGGGAATATCAGGACTCTGTTGTATGGACACCACCCCAGATACTGATTGAACAATCGGATCGTATACGCGCCAATCTCTATAAGGGCCACTAGGACCAAATCCTGAGATGGAGACATAAATAAGATCAGGGTTTATTCCCATTAGGGTTTCAGGNCCGATNCCCATCCTTTCAACAGCCCCAGGACGAAAGTTTTGGACAATAACGTCTGCAGTNTTCACCAGTTCTTTTAAGACNTCAATGCCTTCGTTTCGTGATAAGTCNAGAGCTATNGAACGTTTCCCCCTATTAGCNGAGGCGTACATTGCAGAAATNTCGCCCACGCGGAAGCCACCTATTCTTGTTATNTCNCCCATNCCAAGTGGTTCTACCTTGATTACTTCTGCTCCTTGATCACATAACACTTGGCAGGCCATAGGGCCAGAAATGACTGCAGATATATCAATTACCTTTATTCCTTCTAATGGGCCAGACATAATTACCTCCTGTGGGGCGACATTAGTTGATTGCCTTCATAACGTCATTTTTCTTAAGGCGTTATTTTTTGAAGGAAATCCTTAATTGCATCTGCAACCTGCTCTGGCTTCTTCCGATGAACTGAATGACCAGCGTCTTTGACNACCACGGAAGATTTCACATTCAAGTACTTCTCAAAAACTGACATTGAAACCCTGAACCGTTTGTCATGTTCGCCAACTATGACAAGAGTAGGCACTTGAATNNCACTTAANGAATCAATAACCCAAGCGTCAGTATGTAATGCAGTTGCTTCAGAGCCCTCTGGTAGATCTAATTCTTTCGCACTTTTAATNACAGAACTGTTCCACTGATCTATGGATTCTTTTTTCCTAAATCCTGGACCAGCTCCGACAAGTATCAAAGCAGCAACATTTTCTGGGTGAAGGAGACAATGCGCCAATGAAAGGTATCCACCTAAAGAATGGCCAGCAAGAATGACTTTTCCTTCTGATTTTTCAGTAATCNATTTAAGNTCNCTNAGCGTATGATCTCGTGTGTANTCACCTGGAGGAGGAGAAAATGAATTTCCATGNCCNCGNATGCTCCAAGCGANGCATCTAGCTTCATCCTGNAGACTTTCAATAACGTCATCCCATGCGGATCTATTGTCNGTCCATCCATGCGTAAAAATGATTGCCGGTCCGGTTCCAGAATCCCTAACATCTAAAAAAAACTCTGCAGTCATGAGTAANNGATCATAGATGAATTTCCTGAAACAATTAAACTTTGTAATTAGGTCATGTGGTAATCAGAAGGTTTGATATCACGAGTTTGTTCCCAATATTCAAGCAGCGAGAANGGCCAATTTTGTGCAGTCCTACCGCTCGCATTTTTATACCAGCTATTTACGTCTGATAATCCCCACGCCATNCTCTGGTTCCCTTCATCAATTCGNTNGTTGTAATCATCATGAACAACAGCTTTAACATCTAATGACTGCAACTGATTTTCCAGTAAATGTTTGAGGCACTGAGTGATGTAATGCACTTCGCATTCTGAGAAATAGATGATGCTTCCATTAATNACAATATTTGTATTAGGTCCATACAGGAAAAAGAAATTCGGAAAATTAGGAGTCACGATTCCAAGATAAGCTCGCGCGTCTCCGTCCCACTGCTCATGTAAATTGATACCATCACGACCAATAATATTCATNGGAGTTAAGAACTCAGCGGCCTTAAAGCCCGTGCCATAGATAATTACATCGAATTCTCTCAGACCCTCAGATTTGGTTGTAATACCAGACGCAGATATTGATTCGATAGGTTCGGTGCATAATTCAACGTTTTCAGCGTGAAGGGTTTCTGCCCAAAGCCCGTCATCAATAACAAATCGTTTCGCACCCATTGTATAAGAGGGNGTCACCTTCTCTAATAGATCAGGNCTATCAGAAAATTCGCTATCTAAATACATTCGTAGCAAAACCCCTAATTCGTGATTTGCAGCGCTTATAGATCTGTCTCCGGGATCTGCCCATGAGTCGTCTAGTTCAAGTCTCGCTAATAACCCNTCATGGCTTCGCCAGAAAAGATGCAACCGAAACCAATTGTGGTAATTCGGTATGTGTTTAAAGCACCACTCTAGACTTTCAGGTACTTTTTGCTGGTATTGAGGCCTTGGCATTAACCAATTTGGTGTCCTTTGAAAAACAGTTGTTTGCTCAGCNAGTTCGGCGACACGAGGAATAAATTGAACAGCTGAGCACCCTGTACCTATCACTGCAACCCTCTTGCCCTCTAGGCTGCAGTCATGGTTCCAAGTAGCTGAATGCCACGAATCTCCTTCAAAGCTTTCTCTACCTGAGATATTAGGGTACGACGGGCGGTTTAGCTGCCCGACGGCGCTTANGACAGCTTGGCATTCAAAGATTTCGCTNGTCCCAGCCGCTGATATCTCCAAAGACCATGTACTCGTGTCTTCAATCCAAGCAACTGAAGATATATCAGTGTTGAATCGGATGTTCTCTCGAATTCCAAATTCAGTTGCACAATCATTAAAATATTTCAATAAAACATCCTGCGTAGAATGAAAGTATGGCCAGTCGTGTTTTTGCATGAACGAATATGAATAAACGTGATTAGAGACATCAACTCTGCACCCCGGATAGGTATTCTCCAACCACGTGCCACCGATACCNTCATTCTTTTCAAAAAGCACAAAATTAATTCCAGCTTGCTTCAGCCTGTACGCTGCCAATATTCCTGACATACCGGCGCCAATGATAGCCACAGTAAATTCTTGATCGAGAGACAACTCATCAGTATTCCAATTAGGGGAGCGGAGGTCTTTATCTCCAGGTGCTAACTCCTCCATCATCATCTGCAGATATGAACCCTCTAACCGTGTTCCACAAGCCCAAGACATAATTGTCTGTAAATCTTTATTGCTAATGGAGGTTCTCCCAGCAGAATTATCTCGAAGTCGTTTTAAACCTTNAATTGCTCGCTTACGGATAGNAGATTGTTCCTCATTCGTTAATCCCCCTTGCTCTTCAAGCGTTTTCGAAGGATCCAATTGAATATCCGAAGGGATAAAGGATAGATCTCCAGTAGTGAAAGCAATGGCTGGTAGAAGAGGNGGAAGTTCAATCCCAGAGTCAGACAATAATGATTCCAACTCCTCATCAGTTTCGGTAATAGGGGAAATAGAGGCTTCAAAACTCATAGGTTCTTAGAAACACTAATATTGTCTTCTGCTGTCATCCACTTGGTACTTATAANTTGTTCCTTTTTNGATAACAACAAACGTTTTTTCCNCANACGNTTTAGTATGGGATAATACGTTGGGGGTTAGATGGAGCAAGNAATCCAAAGTCTTACACCAAAAATAAATAAGATCATCGTCTGGATTCAAAAACAAAGTAGAACAACAACAGTTTTTTTGAATTTGGCNACTTTNGGCTTGCTCTGGCTGGGGTATTCAACGGTCAGAAGAATAACCGCTGACTCAACAAAGATTGCTGCAGAAAATGCAGTAGATCTTGTCAAATTTCAAGACTGGTTGGGTTTCCCAAGCGAAGCTAAATTACAGAGCTGGTTTATTGATTCCGAAGTTCTGATAAAGGTAGCTAATACTTTCTATTTCATTATGCATTTCCCTTCAATGATTGCCTTTTTACTGTGGGTTATGATCCGAAAAATTGAATGGATGCCACAAGTCAGAGCGTCTTTATGCATAGCAACTTTCTCAGGTTTGATTATCCATTTACTTTTCCCACTAATGCCGCCACGGCTCATGGCTTCATANGGTTTTATTGATACTGCAAAAGTATTTGGNCCGGACCCATATGCGTTGGGCATAGCAAAGGCAGCAAATGAGTTCGCTGCTATGCCATCCTTGCATGTCGGGTGGGCACTNCTCATAGCACTCGCAGCGATACGGATCCTAAAGACCCCTGCACGTTGGTTGATGCTCCTTCACCCNATCCTAACAACTGTTGTTGTAGTCATTACAGCTAATCACTTTTGGCTTGACATCATCGTTGGTGCGATCCTTGCGCTTGCTGGATGGCAATTAGCTACAAAGTATTGGCCCATTAAAACAATTAAGAAAATGAAAGACCAGTTCTTCATGAGCGAAGAAGACAGGAAAGTAGCTGAAGAAAAGCTAGAGGAATTGAAAGCGAGCGCTAAATCCCCATCTCATGATGTGGAGGGCACAGAAAGTTCGATATAGCGTCCGCTCTTCTGTGTAAGAGTTCAACAGTATCCTCCAAGTCACGCCCTATGATGTACCGGCGTTCCTTGACTGCCGCAACAACAAATTCTCCCATTTCATCAAGGTCAGCAACTTNGACNTCTCTTCCAGCTTTNTCAAGAAGTGACTTCAACTCTTCAAAAGACATAGATTTTCGCCCAGTTCCACCTCTCACACGTTCCAGCTCTTTTGGNCGGTTGCGCTGTGAAGTAAATAGCCCAGTATTCATTAATCCACCTGATGGGTAGAAAACCGAAGCTCCCATATTGTCAGTTTCCTCAAGTAGTTGATGATTTAATGCTTCCGTAAAACAACTGACAGCGGCTTTGCTTGAAGCATAAACAGACGCCATCGGGACTGGAGCAAAGCCACCNTCACCTGATGATGTATTAATCACGTGACCAGGNTCGCCTGACTCAATCATCTTGGGAACAAACGAAATAACCCCATTCGCGGGGCCAAAGACATTTACTCCAAAACACCATTTCCAGTCATTTGGTTCATTCTGCCATGCTTTTCCTCCACCGCCGGAGCCCACTCCAGCATTGTTGAAGAGAAGATTGCATTTCTCATATTTACCGAAAACATATTGTGATAGTTCCTCTACAGAAGTTTCACTCGATACGTCGGTGACATACCCTTCGACTGGTCCGAGAGCTTCAAATTCAGAAACCGTATCGTCAATTGGCTGCTCTTCAATATCTGCAACAACAACACTTCCCCCGTTTTTTAAGAGGGCTTTTACTATTCCCTTGCCAATTCCGCTGGCTCCACCAGTAACTACAGAAACGGATCCTGAAATTTCAATAGGAGGAGTCATTATGCGACTTCTTGAACTTGATTAAGTGGGTTCATCCCAGGGCATCCTTTAGCAGTATCGGGAATATCCGAATAGGAAATTGGGGTTGCTATCTCATTTTTTGTTGGACAGTACTTTTCAGCCAAAGGCTTCAGTGCTTCAAGATCAAATCCGTACACTCTTGCCGAGTTCGTAGTTAACAGCTTTGTTACATGTCCAAGATTTAGATCTGCAAAGGTCAGGCGAAGATGTTCTTTAGTATGAGGGTGCGAGCCTTCAATATGTGGATAGTCCGAACCCCACAAAATATTATCAATACCTATCTCTGCGCAGAGCGGAGCTTCAGTTGGGCGCAGGAAACTCGCTCCGACATGACATTGACGTAACCAATATTCGCTTGGTTTTAAACTCAGATGCTCTACTGCCATTCCACCAAAAATTGATTCTGAACCAAATTCTGAGTATTTCATACGATGATAGAACGAGTCGAGTTTCTCCAACGTGTCCGGCACCCATGCAGTGCCCGTTTCGGTATTAATCCAACGTAATTCAGGGTAGCGTTCAAAAACTCCAGAAAAGATTAAATGCCACAGTGCTCTCTGAGACCACCAAGAAACCTCAAGCATGAAAACAGCCAATGAGGAAGGGAAGTGGTTGCCAAAATTGGGTGTAGCTCCACCAGCATGATGATTCAGCGTCATATCATTTGCTGCTGCAGCAGCCCAGATAGGTTCGTAAGACTCTGAATATAAGGGCTCAAAAGGTGAATCGGGTGGTGCTCCCGGAACCAGTATCCCGCCTCTAAGACCATTTTCTGCAGCCCATTCAATTTCTTTCACTGAGCCTTCAACATCTCCAAGGAAAATTTGGGTTATCCCTGCGCGTTGGATAGGGGCCTCATCAACAAAGTCTTTTAGCCACCGATTATGTGCGCGTAGTCCGGCCCAGCGGTGTTCAAAGTTATCGCTGTACGGGGGAGCTTCAAATTGGGTTGCGGCCTGCGGCGCAAAGGGTGGTTGTGTGTTCGGGAAAAGAACGAAGCCGACAACACCATCTTCNTGNTGGTCACGCAATCGCCTCTCTGAAGAATAATTTTTATCGGCNTCTAATTCTGGATCTCCATCAATACCTACGTTTCTAGTGGACCTTCCCCTACCNGCAAACAGGGCTTCTTGTTGTTTTGCCGCTTCTTCACTAGCATCAGCCCATTCCTCAAAATCTTCATGATACTTTTTTTCAAGGTAAGGTTTGTAGCCTCGAAGGTCTGCTCCGCAGTGGCTGTCAGCAGAAATAACAATATGATGCTCTGTTTCAGGCAGTTTAATGCTCATGGTGTCCCCTATCTAAAGGCCGTTTTCAGGCCCACTCCATTCAATTCCATACTCATCAAACCACCAACGTGCATCACGCTTTGCAGTTGAACTAGTCCTCAAAGATGGGTCTTGATTGAGTTTTTCAGGGGTAGGNCCGATTCTATTCGCAACAGTGGTAAGTCCTTCAACGTCTAAGTCGTAACATTCAATCGCGTTTAGACCCAATAACCTTCGTGTGTCCTCAATCGAAACATCTTGAAAATCAGTTTCAAGACGATGCACGGTGTTTGGCCAAGATCCTTCAGGGTGAGGATAATCCGTTCCCCACATAAGTGCGTCTATGCCGTTACGGTGACGTTCACGAATTTCGTACCTACTCATTGTAGACGCTCCGATAAAGACACTATCTCCAAAGTATTCAGATGGAAGTTTCGTCAATAGACCCTTCATCCGACTACTCATTTTCTTAATTTTCCAACTCGCACCAAAATTGACGTCAGCTTTCCAGAGGAGATCACCAACCCACCAACTTCCGCACTCAACCACGCAATATTTCAATCCAGGAAATTTATCAAATTTCCCGCTGAACAATAATTGCCATAATGCTCTGTGGGTCCAGAACGCAACTTCAGAAACATACATAGCAATATTTTCTCCATAACTTGGAAAATCAGCTTCACCAGAATGGGTATGGATAACAAGGCCTGCTTCTGCGCATGCTGCCCAAAATTTATCATAATGATCAGTTCCATAAGGAGGAGCATCATGCCAGAGGGTAGGGATCATCACGCCTTTAATTCCCGGTTTTCCAGCTAAAGCTTCAACTTCTTTAACNGCTTCGTCAACACCGTGTGTAATTGGAACCAAAGCAACACCGGCTCTTCTCTCAGGACTGGTAGCACAGAATTCTTCAAGCCACCTGTTATGNGCCCTTGCTCCTGCATATGCAAGACGTGGATCCGTTATTTGGCCTGCGGCTAGGCCTGCCCCGAATGGAGGTGANTCCATTCCCGTTACGGCATCACCGTCAGCGAAAATAATTTCTCCAGAAATTCCATCTGCGTCTAATTCTTTATCACGAATATCAGGNTCATAAGCTCCCTTTAAACCTTCTGCATTCTTCCCTTCCCACTCGGCTACATACTCTCCNTTGATNTCCTCGGTGAGTCGACGGTTTTCATGTCGTTCAGCTACATANTCATCAAATTCTGCATGAACTGAGGATTCCAGATACGGGCGGTATTCTTCGCACTGGAGTCCNGCGTGAGAATCTGATGAAACAATTATGTATGGGTCATTTGAAAGATTGAGCTNATTAGGCATATCATTTCCTTGCAGTCCAAAATTAATGAGGTTCATTAATTAGCGTTATTAAAATAATAGTCCCCCCCAATCAAAAATGAAATCTCATCGAGTATCAAAGTGATTCGTAAGAGATTGTTTTGATCTAACATAGAAAGTGAAGGAGTTAAATGAACATCGAAGATATTGATCTACTTGATGCTGATCGATTTGTTCGGATGGAGCATCACGAAATGTTCAAAGTACTTCGGAACGAGGCCCCACTCTTTTGGCATACTCATCCCGACGGGGGAGGTTTCTGGAACGTCGTTCGGCACAAAGACGTTACAGTCGTTAACAGAGATAACGAACTCTATTCAAGTGAAGTAGGGGGCATAAGTATTCCAGATCCCAGACCACCTGGCGACGATAGTGGATTCGTTGACCAACGAGGTCTTAACATGCTCTATACGGATCCCCCAAAACATACTCGGTACCGTCGATTAGTAAGCAAAGGGTTCACTCCTAGAATGATGAGACTGCTCGAACAATACCTTGCCCATCGCGCAACCCTGATTGTCGATAATGTTATCGAAAATGGTGCGGCCGACTTTGTCGAAGAAATAGCTGCTGAGCTTCCATTGCAAGCAATCGCAGAAATAATAGGTGTTCCACAAGAAGACAGACATCTCCTATTTAAATGGTCAAATGACCTCATTGGCATTGATGACCCCGAGTATGAGGGAGACCCTGGTGTTGCCGCAATGGAATTGTATGCGTATGCCCATCAATTAGCCGCTGAACGTGGAATCGATCCACAAGACGACATAATGACGAAGCTAGTCAACGCAGAAATAGATGGAGACCGGCTAACAGAGTTAGAGATAGATGTTTTCATGCTTCTCTTGTCAGTTGCCGGAAATGAAACAACACGAAATGCAACTGCGCACGGAATGCATGCGCTACTGACTAACCCAGAGCAGTTTTCACTTCTCAAATCCGACCCTGATAAATATTTAGATACCACCGTCGATGAAATTATTCGTTGGGCTAGCCCCGTTCTTCATTTCCGTCGGACCACAACAGCTGATACAGAATTATTAGGACAGGAAATCCCAAAAGATACCAGAGTAGTTATGTGGTACATCTCAGCCAACAGGGACTCGGATGTTTTTGTTGATCCATTTACCTTTGATATAACACGCACGCCAAATGATCATATTGCCTTTGGCGCCGGTGGTGCTCACTACTGTCTGGGTGCTAATTTAGCTCGAGCAGAACTCCGATTAATATTTAGAGAAATAGCGACTCGTATGCCCGATATGCAATTGGAAGGTGAACCTGAAAGGCTTCGGTCAAACTTTATTGGAGGTATTAAACATTTGCCAGTGAGTTGGACACCAGGCACTAGGATTGACCCCCCTCCCTACGAACGGGATGTCAGCCTAGCTTAATAGGGCGCAACACATGTCAGAACCTGAATTTCCATCAGAATTTCTGAGTGTCATGGCACGCATGGGTGCGAGACCTGATTTAGTCGACCCATCAAAAGGGCACGTCAACGTAAACAAGAATCTAACATCACACGGGATTATAAGAATTGCGCCACTTATGCTTCTTGCTGACACTGTTGTAGGGATGCGTCTTGAATCATTCGTTGATGACTGGACTTTTACAACAGATTTTTCATTCCGACGTGCCCAAACCGTCAGATCAGAAATCATTGAAGCTTCCAGCACAATTCTCCGCCATGGTAAACGTCTTATGGTGGAGGAACTGGAATATGTAAACGAAAATAATATTCCAGTTGGCCACGCACAAATAACGTTCATGAGAACCCCATTGCGTAATGGTGAAGCTAAGCCTGATGTAGCCAAGGTGAGAGAAAGAATGGGGTCACTAGAATTACCACCTCTTGAACAGCCTGTAGAAGACTTAGCTGGTATTACCATTACCGACAAAGCAACAGGTGGCGTAAACATGGTGCCCAAGGAAGCAGTCCGAAGACCTGGAGGTTTTGTTCAGGGGGCGATCATGACACTCATTGGTGAAGTAAGCGCACAAGTTTTTGCAGAAGAACATTTAAAGACCCCATGTATTGTTAGCGGTTTAGATGTCAGATATTTGATAGGAGGAAGGTCAGGTCCTTTAGTAACACATGCCAAATGGGTTGGCCCTCCTGAACTCGGAGTCATAAAAGTGAACCTAGTAGATGAAGGCCACGACGTTCTATCATGCACATTTCTTGCACAGGTACAGTCCCTCAAAGAAACCTAAGTCGAACCCGCACTTTTGATCAGTACAGTAGAAAGATCTATTAAGGGAACTATGAATATTGGTGAAAATAAATACATTTCTTTAACAACTTTTACAAAAGATGGTCGAAAAAAGAAATGCCCTGTCTGGATTGTTAACTTGAGGGAAAGAGAAGTTGGCTTTACAACTGAATCCTCTTCATGGAAAGCCAAACGTATTCTGAATAACCCGAATGTTGANCTTGTTGCAAGTAATTCTCGTGGNGAGCCTCTTGATGGNGCTGAAGTCGTTAAAGGAACTGCTCATCTAACATTTGGCAAAGAATTCGAAAGTGTTCAAAAGAACATAAAGAAAAAATATGGAATTCAATTTATTTTGATTACGGGGCTGGGTCGGATTACCAGACTTGTTCAACGAAAAGATGATNCAAGCTGTGGCGTTGTTATTACTNTTGACGGCTAAGAGACCTGACTGAGGCTAGATCGCTGTTTAGTGTGTCGCCACACAAGCCATGCGAAAAGAAATTGAAAAGGCAGACGGATGAAATTTCTAAGTCTCACTCCGTCAGCATCTTCTATTCGTTCTGTTATACCTTGAACATTCGTTTGCACGTCAACGTCATTGACGAACATATCAATATTGGCAGGATAAACAGCAATAAGGAGTGCTAAAAGTCCCCATGCGCCTATTCTTCGGAACTTAGGAGCTATCAGCATCAGCCCAAGAATGACCTCNGCAGCACCAGAAGCAAGGTTNGCGAATGATGGGTAAGGAAACCACGTAGGTACAATCGCTTCGAAGAAATCTTGGTCTAGAAAATGATAGATACCAACTAAAACAAAAGCAGTTCCAATAGTCGTTGCTTCAATGTCTGTTCTCTTTTGCTTNAGAAAATTCCACCACTTCTTGATCACTGATCTATCCCTCGGGTTGNTGAAAACTCATCCCATACACATNTATCTGTGACNCCAAAGATAGATTTTCGTCGTTTTGCAACAAAGTCATAGGCAGCTTCACGAATAAATTTAGGGAAAAGCCAGATAATCACCGAAAGAACCCGGTANGGAAAGCTCATTAGACTNAGACAGTGAATAACAGCTGAAGATTTCGTCTTNACAGATTCGCTCGTGATGGCATATACGGTATCCATCTTCTGTANCTCATCTGAAAANGTCAAAATAATTGCTTGTCCATCATCACTCTGAATTCCAAGGAATTCCACAACACTTTTATCACGAAGTTTTGAGTGCATGAAACTAGCAAATTTATTGCACAAAACACATTCTCCATCTAGTAGGAGAGTTGTTCTGCTTNGGTCTTGATCTAGATCTTTCACTCTTTTGTTATATCAAAATTATGCATTGAGGAGACCCCCNTCAATGACGTAGGAGGACCCTGTTATATAGGTNGCCTCATCTGATGCGAGAAAAGCAACAAGACTAGCTATTTCGTCAGCTTCACCGTACCTTCCTAACGGAGTTCTTTCGCTTACAGCTTTAACATATTCCTCNGGATTCTCTGGGATAGTTTGCTGCTCTATTGANCGCATCATACGNGTGTTTATAACGCCGGGGCAAACGGCGTTCACTCGGATACCAGCAGGGGCAAGTTCAATTGATGCTGACTTTGTCATTCCAATAACGGCGTGTTTACTCGCTCCATATGCAATTAATGAGGGAGTTGCCATTAGCCCNGCAGCTGAAGCGGTATTGATGATGGAACCGCCTCCGCTCCGNCGNATAGCNTCTGCGCAATGACGCATCCCNAACCAGACGCCNTTTATATTTACTTGTAGAACNNGATCAAAAGTATNTTCGTCATAGTCCTCTAGCGAAGAAATAGAACCTTCAATGCCAGCNTTATTAAAAAGGGTGTCNACACGACCAAAAGCATCCATTGCTGCATTCACATAATTTTGGACNTCAGCACTTTTNGANACATCAGCTTCAATTGCAATAGCTTTATCTCGCTCNTCGGATAAAGNTGCTAAAAATTCATTTAATTGATTCTTATCTAAATCAACTAGCGTTATGTTTGCTCCCTCGTTAAGAAAACGTCTGGCAACGGCACGCCCAATGCCGCCGTTAGCTCCTGTAACGATTGTTGATTTACCCTCAAGTCTCATGTGTGCCCTTTTGGAATGACCTTATCTCAAAGGGTTCCTTCGTCAAGTTTGGCNAGAACTTCAGTTGCGCGAATNNTAACTTCAGGTAAGTCTGACAATCGCCGTAAACCTCCGAANTGTTGCCCCATGCGCGGGTTTCCCGATAAAAGTTCTTGATTACGATCNAAGAAGTCCCAGTANAGTGTTGTAAACGGGCAAGCATCATCACCTGTTCGTTTCTTCGGGTCNTAAACACAGTCAGAGCAATAATCGCTCATGCGATTCACATAGGCACCACCGGAGGCGTATGGTTTTGTTGCCATTTTTCCACCATCAGCAAAAGTAGCCATCCCAATCACATTAGGAATCATTACCCATTCAGCGCCATCTATGAAACGAGACCACATCCAGTCCGTTACTTNCTGAGGNTCTATTCCGCTAGTCAAGCTTAAGTTNCCAAATAACATTAAGCGTTCAATATGATGCGTATANGCGAACTCATACAAGTGCTCTACAGCGCCATGTATGCATGCCATTTCGGTTGCGTTTTTTTCAAGAAATGCAGGGGGGATAATCCGATTNGCCTCCANGAAATTCTCTGACCTGTACTCAGGCATCCATAGCCAATAAAGCCCCCATACATATTCACGCCAACCAATNACCTGTCGAATAAAACCTTCAACACTATTTATAGGAGCATCGCCATTNANGTAAGCTACCTCAACGGCATCNACGACTTCNGANGGATGNAGCAAACCAATATTGAGACAGGAGCTAAGNACCGAGTGGGCAAGTTTCCACTCTTTTCCCAACATTGCATCTTCATAAGGACCAAANGCTGTCAANGCACCAGTCACAAATTCNTTTAATCGAATAAGGGCTTGCTTCCGNGTAACTGGCCANACCCCCTTTGGGNACGCTCCCCAAAAGCTATCAAGGTTCTTTATTATCTGATCATCAATATNNTCATGNTCGAATAGCGTTATTGAAGGCCATTCCCGCCCATCACGTGGAGGCCGTTCNCGGTTCTCATGGTCAAAATTCCATTTGCCNCCACATGGATCTGAACCATCCATCAGGATATTGAGTCGTTTTCTCTGCCAGCGGTAGAAATCCTCCATTTTGAATTTCCCCTTTTCAGAACTCCAATTAGCAAAGTCTTCATAGTGNCACAGAAACTGGTTGTTCCTGATCAGNTCAATATTAAGTTNTTCAAGTAGGTTCCTGCCGTTCCAGTTCATTGGTTCCATCGCAACAATATGACTGACTTCAAATTCTCTTGTATGAGCNTCAANGCCGTCCCGTAATGTTTTCGCTTTACGATAATCGACTTCAAAACCTTCATCCCGTAACTCTTTTGCAAAATGCATCATCGCTGAAAGCAACAAATGAACCTTCTGCTTATGCCATTGCTTTTNCCCAAATTTTGCACTCAACTCAATAAAAAGAATTCTTGTATCCGCTGGGGATCTTCCAGACAAAGAAGCAATATCTCTATTGATTTGGTCACCTAAAACAAGAACAGTTGATTTCAGGTTTTGCTGCATAACTTTCACATCTCNAGTNTGCATNTAAAACACATGATTGAAATACGGCTGGACAGGAATGCTTCGTTAAATCGGTCACAGCCAGACCACTCAAATCCTTATTTGAGTAGATTTATATAGTGTTCATTGCCTACTCTCATCTAATTGCCACACTATTTATGGCTGGCTTGATTTGGTTTGTTCAAGTAGTCCACTATCCACTTTTTCACCACGTTTCACCTGATACATCAGTGCAATACGCTACTGAACATCAAACAAGAACAGCGTGGGTGGTCGGACTGCCAATGTTGGTTGAAGGTGTTACNACGTTGTGGTTATTCTTTGATCCAGTCGGAAGCAGAACCTTACCGCTTATCGGAGGACTCATCCTATTAAAGGTTCATCTTTCAACCATATTTCTTCAGGTCCCCCGCCATGGAGAACTCGTAAATGGATATAAGGAAGAGATAGTTACAAAACTTGTCGCATCGAACTGGGTGNGGACTATNGGTTGGTCAGNCCGAGCTGGTATCGCAGTGGCAATNGTGGCATAGAAATCATGGAAATCAGTCTNCCAAATACTTCAGAAAATAANATCAGNAAAGCCGTGATGGTCCAACACTGGAGCGACCTTGTTTTTGTCCACTGGAGATACCCTGCAGAAATCGTACAAGCGCTTNTACCCGACGGAGTNGAAGTNGAACAGTTTGACGGAACTGCTTGGGTCGGGTTAATCCCATTTCACATGAACGACTTGGGTTTCCCCTTACTCCATCCCCTTCCATACGTTGGATCATTCCCNGAAGTGAATGTGCGCACCTACGTNCGGTGTGGCGAATATTCCGGAGTTTGGTTCTTTTCGCTTGATATAAATAAAGTATTGCCAACANTGATCGCAAGAACTGTGTATGAAATTCCGTATTGCTATGGAAACGTCANNCACAAAAAGGTAGAAAGTACNGTGACAACAACTGTTACACGGAAATGGCCTAAGTCTGNAGCAACATCANAGATCATCGTAGAGAAGNGACAACCAACAGATGGTGATCTTGAACGCTTTCTAACAGCTCGATGGGGGCTTATAACTAAATCAAAACGAGATAAGCTTTTATGGGCACAAGTCCATCATCCNCCTTGGCANCTNCATCATGCAGACCTCATTGACCTNGAGGATACNCTTATNACNGCTGCAGGCTTGCCAAAGCCAGAAGGAACCCCTCACGTTATGTATTCTGAAGGAGTCCCAGTNCGAATAGGGTGGCCTCAAAAAATTANTAAAAATATTTAAGATTTCTATACATCAGCGGGAATCGCAACAGTGTAGGTATCACGCCCACTTTTCAGAACAGTNCCGGGAAGATGCTCAGTCGGCTNATTCTCAACGACAGTAGGAACTCCATTAACGAAAACTCTATGCATGCCTTCAACATCTGCGTAAAGCCGGCCTTCACCACCTGGCAAATCATTTAAAAGGATAACATCTCCAGCGTTCACGATTTCNGGGTTGAAAATAACAACATCTGCATAATTTCCTTCTTTNAGAACTCCACGATCCCGCAACCCNAANAACTCAGCGGGGACTTGTGTGATGTGATGAATTGTTTCCTCAATCGGGATAAGAGACTTCCCATGAAGACAGTCATGCAACCAACTTGTTGTGTAAGGAGCACCGGACATACGGTCCAGATGCGCACCTGCATCTGACCCACCAATCATGACATCAGGATGTTGCCATGCCTCTGTCCNCATATGCCAACTTGCNGGATCATCATCAGTTGGACCGGGCCANAAAACTGTTTTTAATTCATCTTCAAGCACGATATCTAATAAGCAATAAAAGTCACGAACACCTCGCTCAAGAGCTATTTCTCCGACCGTTCTTCCNTTTAATCCCTCGTTCGCAGACGAATACGTATCGCCGATNATATAGCGACCCCANCCAGTTAGACGACTGAAAACTCCCGCATCGGGAGANGCTGCCCGCTCTTCCATAAATCGNCGAGTTTCTGGGTCCCGTAACTTTTCCATACGCTCTTGAATGGGAAGTCCAAGAATAGGNCCCCAGTCAGGCATCATATTTAAACCACAATAGGTAAGGAAACTCATATTCATGCCTACGAGTACCGGCATGGTCAAAGCNACAACCCTTGCACCTTTATCAGTGCAGGTCTCTAACGCCTTTAGTTGNTTTCTATAATCAGAAGGACGAGCGGAATCGACTGTCAAGACATTCCAGTTCAACGGTCGTCTTCCAGCCAGAGACATATTAGCCATTAATTCAACTTCATCGTCAGTGAANCCATTTAAACANCCGTCGCTTGCCCACTCCAACGTTGTTCCTTCATGGTCTGCTACAACACTACAAAGCGCAAGAAGTTCATCTTCTGATGCCACTCTACTTGGCACCGGATCACCGTTCCCATCGTTGTGGGTGAACGCACGCGTTGTTGAAAAACCAAGACCACCCTCTTCAATACACTTCGTTAACAAGGCTTTCATTTCAGTGACCTGCTCAGGAGAAGCAATTTCTTTTGTAGCGTCTGGTCCCATTACTGCCAGTCGCAGAGCACAATGTCCGACCATTGTGGCAACGTTCAACCCAATATTCCCNTCTAGCTTTGACAGGTACTCGCCATAACTATTCCAATCCCAACTCACCCCTGTTTCAAGTGCTTCAAGGGGCATTCCTTCAACNTTTACCATCATGCGTCTCAGATAATCAGCATCTGTTTCGTTATTGACCGGAGCTAAGGTAAATCCACAATTACCCATCACAGCACTGGTAACTCCATGAAGGTTTGAAGGTGTAGCTCTAGGATCCCAGAAAAGCTGAGCATCATAGTGGGTATGGGGATCTACAAAACCAGGAGTAACAATCAATCCCTCAGCATCAATGATTTCTTTTGCTTCACCTTCAAGTGTTCCGATAGCAACTATTCGGTCTTCTTCAATAGCGATATCTGCNTTAAANCCTTTTGACCCTGTGCCATCAATGATCGTTCCGTTTTTTATGAGATAGTCAAACATCTTGAACTACTTTCTTCTCAACCGTGAGGTAAAAGCACAGTTCGAGCTTCNGTTCCAGATTTCATTGCATCAAACGCATCTTGGATACCNTCAAGTCCCGAAGTATTTGAAATCATTTCNTCCAGTTTCAATTTCCCTCGCATATAAAGATCTGCAAGCATCGGAAAGTCTTTTCGGGGTTTAGCTCCACCTGCTCGGATTCCCATTAATTGTTTATTTTGATGCAGACTCTGGAACCCATATGTCACTGTTGCAGTTAGGTCTGGAACCCCAACCGCACAAACATTGCCACCAGCTCGTGTCATATTTATTGCATCACTTAAGAGTCCTGTNTGTCCCACAACCTCAAATGAATGATGTGCTCCAAGGGGAAGTACTTCTCTCACAGCTGCCACTGCATCAAAATCATCCCCTTCTGAAACTATGAAGTCCGTTGCTCCAAATTCCCGCGCAAGAGATTCTTTCTCCGGAACTCTGTCAATNGCTANTATCTGNCTGGCACCTACTAAATCAGCAGCCTGAATAACATTTAGGCCGACACCTCCCGCTCCTATTACAACAANGGTGTCACCTATCTGAACTTTGGCACGATTAAATACCGCGCCTGTCCCNGTAATTACGCCACAACCTATGAGAGATGCAGAAGCCAACGGCATTTCCTTCGGAATAGGTATGCANTGGTTCTCGTTGACAATAGTTTCTTGAACGAAAGCGCCGATATTTGCGAAATTATAAAGGAGTTGTTCCCCCTCCTGATAGGGCTGTGTCAAGCCACCCATCCCCCCATTTCTACAATTCCCNGGATGTCCATCTTCACATTCTGGGCANTGGCCGCAATTACCAAAAGTTGACAGAATAACATGATCACCNTTTTGGCAGTACGTTACTGCNGATCCAGTNTCGACAACGATCCCTGCGGCNTCATGACCTGGAATAAGCGGTGTAGGCATGTAGTACTTCCCATGGACACAACTTAGATCTGAACCACATACGCCTGCAGCATGGATCTCGACTCGTACCTGACGAGGCGATAGATCATTTACCAATTCAACGTTATCTGAAAGTCTTATACTGTCTTCGGTTGTTCCTTCAAGAATAAGTCCCTGCATGTTCCATTTCACCTACATTTTGAATACGTATTTAACTATCGTATTTGTTTTCTTNACTCAACAGTAATAAAAAGTGCGGTGTAATACGAATATAAGACTTTGTTTCTAGTTCGCTCTCTGACTTTTTCTCCCATATCGTATGAGAAACTGATGAAAGGNAAGCAATGGTAAAGAACGTTGTTGTATGGGGAACTGGGAATGTNGGGCGCCCNGCTATCAGGTCTGTCGTAGCCAACCAAGATTTAAANCTAGTTGGTGTTCTTGTNAGNAATCCAGAAAAGGTAGGTCAAGATGCCGGAGATCTTGCGGGTATTGAAAAAACNGGGATCATAGCGACTGANAATCTTGATGAGGCTTTAGCCGCTTCTGTAGATGCTGTTGTCTACACNGTAAATGCAGATTTTCGNCCTATGGAATCCCTAGATGAGGTTGAGAGNCTNCTTCAGAGAGGAATAAATGTTGTAACAACAAGTTTCTATCCTATGTATCACCCACCTTCAATGCCAGAAGACTTATCAAAACGATTCAATGCTGCTTGTTCCGATGGCAATACATCAATTTTTGCATCAGGAATTGACCCAGGATGGACTTGTGACATTCTTCCGCTGCTTTTAAGCGGTGTCAGTGCTGACATTACTGAAATCAGATCGCAGGAACTTATGAATTACGCGTTATACGATCAACCTGATGCAGTTAGAAACCTAGTTGGGTTTGGCATGCCCATGGATCAAACACCTCCAATGGTTTTAGACTTNTCACTCCAAATGGTATGGGGGCCAGAAATCAGAATTCTTGCTGATGGATTAGGGGTTGAACTTGANGAGATACAAACATNCGTTGAGAAACGACCTTTAGAAAAAACGATTCATGTTGATGGCATGGGGGAGTTTGAAGAAGGAACTATCGGAGCTTTACGTTTCGAAATACAAGGAATCGTTAACGGCAAAAAACTCCTCGTTATGGAACATATCACTCGAATTGATGATGACTGTGCACCAGATTGGCCGTATCCGCCGACTGGGCAAGGTTCGCATCAGGTTCAGATAACCGGTAAGCCGACACTTCAGGTAACTGTTCACGGAGAGGAACACGGTGAGCGCGGAGCAGCCGGTGGTGGAAATGGGACTGCAGCTAACCGTATTGTTAATGCTATTCCAGCTGTTTGTGATGCAACGCCAGGAGT
>PAWI01000013.1 GCA_002713485.1 Acidimicrobiaceae bacterium | reverse complement strand
AACAACGTTACCGGCTATTCCTCCCTCCACCTTGACTACTTGCAAAGCCTCACGATACTGGCAACCTTCAATTACTGGGTTTCGACTTTCATGATTTTCAATTGCAGAAAGAACATGGTGCAATCTATGAATCGCGTTTCTCCCCATCCAAGGTCGTGCAGTATGGGCTCGCTCCCCTTTAAGTTCAAGGGTGAATCTCATGGTTCCTTGGCAACCAGCTTCAATGTTTCCTGAAGTAGGTTCACCTAAGATAGCTAAATCTGCGCTTAGTAATTCCGAATCAGCAGCTTCTATTTCAAGCAACCCATTGTGCTTACGAGCTACCTCTTCACGGGCNTAGAAAACATATGTCATATCCACAGCTGNATCTGGAANATTCGTNGCCAGAGACAACATTATGGCNATCCCACCCTTCATGTCTGCAGATCCGATTCCCCAGATAGAGTCNTCGGCTAGCCTGATTTGATCGTTNCCTTGCGCTGGAACAGTATCGGTGTGNCCNCCTAGCAAGACTCGCATNCCNTNATNATNATTAGTTTTNGCTACTATATTGTCNCCTATTCTTGAAATGTCTAACCANGGGGCCTCAGCTAGCTTACTGGCGACGAAGTTACTTATCTCTTGCTCCTGAAAGCTTTCAGAGGGGATACAAACAAGTTGATGGGTTAGATCAAAGAGATCAGACAATTCTGATTTACTTTTTGACATGTATATATTCTACTCGCTGTTTCATTACAAACGCGCATGAATTCTCTCTTGCAGTAGAGAGATTATCGGGTCAGGTTGCACTGCAGCGATACGCACATTCTGCCCACAAATATCTCCAAAAAAGTCCCCTGGTGTGACTATGACACCAAATTCTTTAGCAAGGTCAGCAAGAATACTCCAGCAGTCAGATTTATCACTTTTAGCCCAAAGATAAAAAGCGCCTTCAGGCTTATTGACGATGTATCCCAGTTGTTGAAACAAATCCAATAACGTCTCAAGCCTACTCTCGTAAATCGCTCGTTGTTCATCTACGTGAGCGTCATCTTCCCAAGCAAGAGCAGATGCAGCTTGCACAGGCCCTGGAATCATTTTCCCTGCATGTTTTCGGACTTCACTGAGCCAGTGCACAATATCGGGGTCACCTGCGTAAAAGCCGGATCTCAGACCGGCGAGATTAGAGCGCTTCGATAACGAATGGACTGCAATAACCCCCTCTACACCATGGTCCAAAATCGTTGAAGGGGGGTCCTCCCATGTGAATTCTACGTAACATTCATCACTGAAAATCGGAACATCATGATTTCGCCCCCAATCAACTAGAGATTGAGTATTTTCCAAGACACCGGTTGGGTTAGAAGGTGAATTTACCCATAAAAGTAGAGCTCTTCTGATATCCTCCTCATCTACCTGAGCTATATCTAATCTCAATTGATTATCGACTGGAACCGGAACAGCGCGGCATCCAGCGAGTGCCGCTCCCATCGCATACGACGGATAGCTAATTGAGGGATAAAGCACTGTGTCCTTTTCTGGATATTTGAGGCGAAGATCATTTGGAACAGAAGCGACAAATTCTTTAGTTCCAATACATCCGGCAATTGCCTCTGTATAGTCGGGTTTTATATTTAATCGTCTTGTCAACCATCCACGGCATGCGTCTAGATACTTATCGGAACCTATTGATTTAGGGTAGCCCTTCTCAGAGTTTGAACTCGATAGTTTAGCTATGACTGCACTCGGAGGAGGGTCACATGGAGTGCCAACTGAGAGATCAATAGCCCCCCCTTCATGTGCTTGTGCGAGTTCTCGGTGAGGATTCAAAAGATCATACGGATAAGGGGGGAGGTTGAAATTTTTCACTCTGTTTCTTTCTTGATAAGGCCCCCTAGCCGAGCTTGAGCATATCCATCCAATCTAGCTCTCATTATAAGCGTGTCACCTTGGACGTCTTCAATAAGGACCTGAGCTTCACGATGCACTTGAGCAATCAAATCGCCCCTTGTCAGTGGTATGGCCAATTCGTAAACATCGAGATTTGAACGAAGCATGTCGCTAAGCTTTGACATCATTTTTTCAACCCCTTCCCCAGTCTTTGCAGATATTTGAACAGCGTTTGGATAATCAAACGATGCTGGTTCACTCCCACTTATATCTACCTTGTTGAATACGATCAATTCAGGTAAGTCTGCCGTCACTCCTATCTCATCAAGCACCTTCCGTACTGCAGCGATATCTTTCTGAGCATTCAAGTTGCTCCCATCGACGACGTGGATAAGGAGATCAGCTTCTGTAACCACGTCTAATGTGGTTTTGAATGCTTCNACCAAATGGTGTGGAAGATTACGCACGAAACCAACCGTATCGCTTACGAATATTTTTTCGCCACCGGGCANTTGAAGAGCTCGAGTTACTGGATCAAGGGTAGCAAAAAGTCGATCAGCGACTAGAGCATTATCATCGGAACGAGTTANGCAGTTGAGAAGTGACGACTTCCCTGCGTTGGTATAACCGACAATTGCAACTGACTGGTTTACGGACCTTCGACGCCGTTTCGACTGGTTTTCTCTGGTAGAACGGATTCCGGAAAGTTGCTTTTGTAAATTATGAACTTTGCGCACCAATCTCCTACGGTCCACCTCTAATTTTGTTTCACCNGGCCCTCGTGTTCCTATCCCACCAGCCTGTTGGCTTAATGCAACCCCTCGCCCACGTAACCTTGGTAGCAGGTATTGAAGCTGGGCTAATTCGACCTGCGCTTTTCCTTCTGGGGTACTGGCATTTTGAGCAAAGATATCAAGGATGACAGCAGTTCTATCTATCGCAGAGCGTTTGAAAGCTTTTTCTAAATTATTTTGTTGGGCGGGTGAGAGTTCATCATTAAAAACAATTGTGTCTGCATCATATTCTTCTGCCAGTTCAAAAATCTCTCTTACTTTTCCTCTTCCTATGAAAGTAGCAGGATCTGGGGATTCACGTTTTTGAACAACGTGGTGGACTACATCAGCACCGGCAGTTGATACTAGTCGTTCTAATTCACTCATTTGAGCAGCAATCGATAGGTCAGAGCTTATACCCATATCTAAACCAACTAAGATTATTTTCTCTCTGAAGGAACGGTCGATGAATCCCCTCTCTTCACCACCTAGGTCTCCGAAACCTCCTCGATGCGACTCAGAAGAAGCCATTGCAGATTGGTCAGACACCTATAGTTACCTCATACTCGCCAACGAATTCTGATTTTCCTGTTAAGTAAACTTCGTGATTTTCAATTTTTACTTGAGCCTCACCACCTGGCATCACGACTTGAATTTGTGAGTCNACTAGTCCCCAATTCTGAGCTTTGCAAGCTGATGCAACGGCCCCACTACCACAGGCCTTTGTCACTCCGACTCCCCTTTCCCATGTATGCATTAAAATTGAAGATCGATCACTAACTTCCACCACGTGAACATTGATACCCGAATGGCTACAAGCTTTTTCAATTGATGGCCCTAACGATGCAATATTCACTAGACCTATATTTTCGAATTGAACCACAATATGAGGGTTCCCAACATCTACATATCCAGCCCTAATAGATCCAGCACCTACCTTCTCAATTAGTTCAGAGTTATTTAAGTCTGAACCTATCGTTGGGCTTCCCATTTCGACTCGGATAAGAGATTCTGAAGTTTGAGCTTCTTGAATCAGTGCCTCTCTATCGCCTACATCCGTTCGGATTCGGATATTTTTCTCAATATCTTGTTTTAGATAAACATGATGGGCAAGGCATCTCAAACCGTTACCGGAAATTTCAGCACGTGTTCCATCAGAATTATACAAGGCCATTTGAGCATCAATCTCTGCGTCTTCCATAGGCAAATTGAAAATTAGACCATCAGCTCCTGGGCCAGCAGAGTAGTCACAAAAAATCCTTGCTAATTCGGATGGGTTATCCGGAAGAGCNTCAATAGAAGCTATCAGAAATTCATTTCCTAAGCCATGAAATTTTGCTAGTTTCATACTTGATATTCCTTTAGGATCAGTGGCANAGATTCTTCTGGGTCTTCATTNATATCAATCCAGTTTATTCTTGNNTCACGCCGAAACCATCTNTCTTGTTTTCGTGCAAATTTTTTCGTATCCTTNATAGCCGTTTCNACAGCATCATCAANGCTGCATTCTCCTCGTATATGTTTAAATAANTGTTTATAGCCTAANGCTTGAGATGCTGTACGAGAAAGTTGNTCTTGGGTATCAATTAGTTTTTCGCATTCTCTCAAGAAACCATTCGCAATTTGATTTTNGAATCTTTCGGTAATGCGCTGATCNATTNNTTTTCTATCCCAACGTAAACCATAAATTTTATAGTTGATTTCCTCATAAGTTGAGAGCCCGGGACCATAACTTGAGAATCTCATACCACTTCCTATTGTCACTTCAAGCGCCCGTATTATCCTTCGGCGGTTGTTAGGTTCCATTCTCGAAGAGGCTAATGGGTCCAACTGAGTTAGTCTCTCGTAAAGAGCCCCCGTATCAAGGTTCTCCTCTAACTCCTTACGAGTTTCAGGGAATTGTCCCGGAATGTTCAGTTCATCAATGATCGCCCTTAGGTAAAGGCCAGTTCCTCCTACTAAAAGGGGTTGAACACTTCGGCTTTCAATCTCGGCAATTGCTTCTTTTGCTTCAATTTGAAATTGACTGATGGTGTATTCTTCATCGGGTTGAGCAATATTTATCATGTGGTGAGGGATTAACGACTGTTCTTCTTGCGTGGGTTTTGCAGTCCCGATGTCCATACCTTGATATATTTGCATGGAGTCAAGCGAAACCAATTCAAATTTTCCAATATTTTTTGCCACAGACAGTGCTATCTGGGACTTCCCTGACGCCGTTGTCCCGACTATTGCCAGACCAGAGGGTGAATCTGGTTTTATCACCCTGAAACCACAGGTATACGTCTTTTGACTCTTGGTTTCTCGATTATTTCTACCAGACTTCCCATTAAGTAGTTCGGAGTTGCGTCTTCAGCTCTAGCAATTGCNACTGTTCCTANAGGAAGNTCTGTCGCTGGGAAATGAATGACTTTGTTCTGCCTTGTTCGCCCTGTCACTAATGAGTTGTTTTTCTTNCTGGGTCCTTCNACAAAGACCTCTTCATCGCGACCTATTCTTTCACGGTGTTTTATTAAACCTGATCGTTGTATTACTTCCCTAAGACGTTCATACCTGNTTTGAACTTCTCCTTTGTCACAGTACTTTTCATGCATTTCNGCTGCCTCNGTTCCTGGTCTGGGAGAAAAGATAAACGTGAAAGCTCCGTCAAAGTGAGCGCTAGCAGCGATTTCTAAAGTATCTTCGAAATCTTTATCGCTCTCTCCAGGGAAACCGACAATGATATCAGTGGTAACTGCTAAGTCGGGAATAATCGATCTGGCTTGGAACAACTTATTTAGGTAACGCTCTGCTGTATATCCTCGATGCATCTCAGCGAGTATGACGTTACTACCTGACTGCAAGGGAAAATGAAGATGTTCACATACGCTTTCTGTTCCTGCCATTGCGTTCATGACATCTTCTCTCATGTCTTTGGGATGCGGGCTTGTGTAACGAACGCGTTTTAAGCCCGGTATATTTCCAATATCTCGGAGTAAATCTGCGAAAAGAGGACTTGCTGACCTCCTATTCTGGTTTGCCCATCTCTCTCCAGCTAGATTCTCATCTGTTACATGGGGGGCTTGGTTCCTTAGCTTCATTGTTATGTCACGACCATAGCTATTGACGTTTTGACCCAATAAGGTAATTTCTGAAACGCCATCTTTAACTAATCTTCTAGCTTCGGTAAGGAGGTCATTAAAAGGCCTACTTATTTCAGGGCCTCTTACCTGGGGGACTATGCAGAACGCGCAAGAGTTATCACATCCGCTTTGAATCGTAAGCCATGCGGCATGATCAACCTCTCNACGGGTGGGAAGTGGTTCGCTTGCCAAATTATCTANGTCATAAGGAACTGGATCAATGATCTCCACAACAGGTCCCATATCACTCTCGAGCAGAAGGTCGGCAACTCTTTCAAGATTATGGGTACCGAAGACAACATCTACATGGGGGGCGCGNTCACGAATAGTTTCTTGGTCTTTCTGCGCCAGGCATCCCCCAACCATAATTCTCATGGAAGGGTCAGCTTCTTTGAGTTTCTTTAAATTCCCNAGATGTCCGTAGAATCTGTTGTCAGCGTTTTCCCGAATGCAGCAAGTATTTATCACCACGACATCTGCGTTTTCAACCTCAGGAGTTTTAGTTAAGCCGACTGACTCTAGTAATCCAGCAATACGCTCAGAATCGTTCTCGTTCATTTGGCATCCGTAAGTTTGGATGTTGTAGTTCTTTGTCATCACTTACAGGGTAGAGGAAAATAACTCCTTAAATGAAAGTGGCAGGATAATTTACTCCTCTATTGAGATTGGCTCATCATCGGCTGATGTAAATGCATCTTCTTCCACATCTGGGTTCACNACAGCCCAGATTTTATTTTCGATTTCCATCATGATCTCNGGATTATCACTTAAGAACGATTTGGCATTTTCACGGCCTTGCCCTAGTTGCTCGCCTTCGTATGTGTACCAAGCGCCAGATTTCGTAACAATATCCATCTCTACACCNGTGTCGAGGAGAGAACCTTCTCGGCTGATTCCTTTNCCATACATGATGTCAAATTCTGCTTGTCGGAANGGAGGAGCACATTTGTTTTTAACGACTTTCACACGCGTTCTGTTACCTACGATCTCAACACCAGACTTAAGTGACTCTATNCGTCTGATATCAAGACGAACTGAGGAGTAGAATTTTAATGCTCTACCNCCAGGGGTTGTCTCAGGGGAACCGAACATTACCCCGATTTTTTCTCGAAGNTGATTGATAAATATACAAATAGTTTTTGTTTTGTTTAGGTTGCTAGTCAATTTACGAAGCGCCTGTGACATCAGCCTAGCCTGGAGCCCAACATGGCTTTGCCCCATTTCTCCTTCTAACTCGACTCTCGGAGTTAAAGCAGCAACAGAATCTATGACTATTACATCAATCGCTCCAGATCTCACTAACGTATCTGCTATTTCAAGCGCTTGCTCTCCAGTATCAGGCTGGGAAATCAATAGTTCGTCCACATCAACGCCGATAGCCTTTGCATACACTGGATCCATAGCATGCTCAGCATCTATGTAAGCACAAATCCCCCCATTCCTTTGTGCTTCAGCTACAACATGGGTAGCAAGAGTCGACTTTCCTGATGATTCAGGACCATAGATTTCAGTTACTCTTCCNCGAGGAAGCCCACCTACGCCTAATGCTAGGTCTAGAGCCAAGGCCCCTGTAGGTACTGACTCAATATTCATAGTAGCTTTTTCGCCCATCTTCATAACAGCACCTTCTCCAAATTGTTTTGTTATTTGGCCTAGTGCTAAATCTAAAGCTTTCTCATTTTCCATTATTTTTCCTTATTCTTTTCCAGGTCTTGGTTAACTGCTTACCATTACTGACCCTAACTTGGGGGTGTGACACTGTCTGTTACAACAGTGTAATTACGAACGTCTGTTCGGTCAACGTTATCCTTAAAAAAATTTTCATGGCGTCGTAATCAGACCAGCGTCTACTATTCTGTTAATTTCAGGGAAGGTTAAGCTTTGCAATACGAAATTAATGATCAAGAGGTTCGCAGTAGGCTAACAGACGAACAATACTTCGTTACCCAGCATGCAGGAACAGAACGGGCATTCACGGGTTGTTATTGGGATACTAAAGAAGAAGGGAAATACCATTGCATAGTTTGCGATGCGGAACTCTTTGTAAGTGATACTAAATTTGACTCTGGAACAGGTTGGCCGAGCTTTTTTGAGTCAGCTGGAACAGATTCTGTTATTCGAAAGGTTGACAATTCCTATGGCATGACTCGCATTGAGGCCCTTTGTGCTAAATGTGGCGCGCATTTAGGACATATTTTCAACGACGGACCCCCTCCTACAGGTGAACGGTATTGCATGAATTCTGCTTCACTGAAACTTAAACCTCTTGACGGCCAAACTTAAACGGACCTTGTCTTGAAGCTTATTTTGCCTGGAATAATGCTGCTGACCATTGGATTTCTGGGGTTGATATCATGCGCATCCGATGATGGGCCACCTGAAGNTGATCCGTTGAACTCATCAATTGANGAAACTGCTCCGGNTGTAATTGGAGTAGACGAGGTTATACGTTTCCGAACTGAAGACTCTGAGGATCTATGGGGGTCNATATTTGGATCNGGGGAAATAGGTGTTATTTTGACCCACATGCGAGGGAGAGATCAATCGTCTTGGTTTCCTTTCGCAAGGATTGCATCTGAATCTGGATACAAAGTACTTACGTTTGACTTTCGTGGCTATGGAAAATCTACCGGCACTAAAGATACGAGAATGAACCGAGATCTGGAAGCTGCAGTTGCGTATATGCGAGCCAAAGGAGCGAAGGAAATTATCCTGATTGGAGCATCTATGGGGGGAACCGCTGTAATTGAGTTAGCTTTAGAAGCTCAAGTTCAGGGGGTTGTTGCCCTATCGCCACCTATGGCGTTTGGCAGAATAGATGCCCTTGAAGCCGTGAAGTCAATGATAATCCCATTACTTCTTATTGTCGCTGAAAACGACAGGCCGTACTATTCTGACGCAAGAGAGTTAGAAAATGCTGCAGCAGCAACACAATTTTTGTTACTACCTGGACAGCAACATGGAACAAATTTATTCATTGAACATAGAAATGAAGTTTTCGCAAACCTCTTAGCATTCCTAGATAGGTGGACAGATGACAGTCTATTAGCGGGCGTTCAGACGGAGTCGTAATGCATTTAGTACGGAAATAGTTGTAAATTGTCTAATGCGGTCACGATCAAAAGGCCACTTAATTGTGAAAGATTCCACTTTCCCATCAAGTGAAGTTGCCATCCATACTCTACCTACCTCGTCTTCCGTAGCTGTCGGGCCAGCATTGCCAGAAACGGCGATAGAAACATCACAGCCCAGAGCACCGCAAGCCGATTTAGCCATCTCCTCTACAGTTAATTTTGATACTACTGGCCCAGGTGAAACGCCTAAGAGCGTTTGCTTCACATGCGTAGCATAAGGGATGATACCTCCGCGAAATACATCACTAGAACCAGGGTGGTTTGTTATCCTGCTTGCAATTAGCCCACCTGTCATTGACTCTGCGACACCCAAAGTTAAGCCTTGACTTCGGCATAATTGAATAACCGTGGCCTCCATGGATTGATCGTCATATGAAAAGATAATGTCATCACCGATTGTCTTTGAAACCTTTTGGGCTTCAGCTTCAAGAATTTCATTAACGACTTCTTCGCTATCCCCCTTAGCGGTAATTCTAATCTTTAGTCCCTCAATGCCACTAGCCAAGAACGCAATTGTTGCAGTCCCTTCCCTATCTAGGCGTTCGATATCTTTCCCAAGTTTTTCAGCTAACCCNGATTCAGAGTCACCCCAAGTCCTTAATGTTTTTGAACGAATAATTGATGTCAATCCAGCAGCAGATCGGATATCAGGGATGATCCACGATTCAACCATTTGTTTCATCTCCCATGGGACACCAGGGACCGCATAAATAGTTTTATCTCCTACCGGCGCCTTTAGCCCAGGTGCAGTCCCAGGCATTACAGGCAAGGGCTCTGCCCCCTCAGGAACCATTGCTTGCCTCAAATTATTTTCTGGCATACGCCTGTTCCTGCCAGAAAACATTGCAGATATCTTTTCGACTAATACTTCATCCATTCTTAACTCCACACCCATTACCTCAGCAATCATGTCCCTAGTAAGGTCATCTTGAGTGGGGCCAAGTCCACCGCATACGATTACAACATCGGATCGATCCAACGCTTGTCGGAGAACACTTTTGATTCTGGACGGATTGTCACCCACCTTAGTTTGAAAAAAACTGTCGATACCGTTTAGCGCTAGCTGTTCACCAATCCAAGATGAGTTAGTATCCACAATTTGCCCAAGAAGAAGCTCTGTTCCGACCGCAACGACTTCACAACTAATACGTTTCATTAAANTTGTCTTTCATTTATTGCTGCAGTTGCTAGCGAACTACTTCTTATGTATTGCCAGCCAGTTATCACAGTCATGACTACAGCGCACCATAGTACCGTATCTATAAGCCAGTCATGATTTTTAAGTGGTGGCATCACTGCTAAAAGCAGAGTCGACCCTTGAAAGAATGTTTTCCACTTCGCTAGCTTAGAAGCAGGGATTACTACTCGTTTCCGAGCTTTGAACACTCGGTATGTTGAGATTCCTAATTCCCTTACCGCAATTATTAGTACAGGAATAAAGTGGAAGCGGTTAATGGCTACCAGAGAAATCATGCATCCCAACACAACGACTTTGTCAGCCAATGGATCCAAAAAAGCTCCTAATTTAGTAACGCTACCAGTAGCTCTTGCGAGAAGGCCATCAAAAGCGTCGCTAATTCCTAAAGCAACTCCGAATATGAAAGCAGCCCACGAGGCACCGCCTTCACTTTCTGCTGAGAGGATGACTATGAATAGTATAGGTGAGGCAAGTATTCGCGTGATTGTAATTAAATTCGCTGGGGTTAAATTACTCATCTAATTATCCTTACAAGGAACAGCAATCATCTCATACTACCTATGGTATTACAGCTACTAAATCAGTTCCTGTAGCTTCTATAACTTTAACAGTAGCAAACTGGCCTGGAACTAGGAGTTCTGGGACCCTTATGATTCCATCAATTTCGGGTGCTTCCCTGAAACTACGCGCAAAACCGACTTCGTCAACGAGAACTTCAATATCCTGAGCAATAAGACTATCTCGTTTAATGGATGTGATTGAATCTTGTAATTCTGATAGCTCAATTAAACGCTCCTGTACAAGACTTTTATCTACATGGTCTTCAAGTCCGTTAGCATAGGTTCCCTCTTCGGGAGAATAAGCAAAGAAGCCGCACCAATCAATTTGATTTTGCTCTATAAACCTTAAGAGGTCATCGTGATCTTCCTCGGTTTCCCCTGGGTAACCAACTATAAAATTCGTTCGAAATACNGCGTTTTCGTTGAGAAGTCGAATTTGTTGAATAGTCTCTGAAAACTTGTCAGCGTTACCCCATCGCCGCATTCTCCTTAGGAGNGNCTTAGAGACGTGTTGAAGGCTAAGNTCAAAGTAAGGCACTGCACTTGTAGCTATTGAAGCAATCAAATGACGATTCAGGCTTGAGGGGTAAAGGTATAGTAGGCGGACCCAACTGACCATCTTGGTTACCTCATTGTATAGTTCAAGTATTCCGNGGTTCCCTTCTTGGTCCTTTCCGTAGGATGCAAGGTCCTGAGCGACAAGNACCACCTCNGATAATTCCATCATTTCAATTTCACTTAGAACAGACTCAACGGTTCGAGAACGCTGNGGGCCTCTGAAAGAAGGGATGGANCAAAANCCGCAAATTCTATCGCATCCCTCAGCCNCCTTCACGTAACCCCATGGTTGACTTGATGCAGGCCGAGGAAGGTTAAGTAGATCAAAA
>PAWI01000012.1 GCA_002713485.1 Acidimicrobiaceae bacterium | reverse complement strand
CAAATGAGACAATGTTCTCATGGATCAAGAAGAGAGAAATGAGGTCCTCATGTGGATTGGGAGACATCCCAAATGCACAGTCGAGGATGTTATTGAAGAAACAGGAATCGATAAACACGAGCTCTATGAATTGATGAAGTTGCACAAGTTCGTTCTAAAGAATCGAACTAAAAGCACACAAAATAGATCACGTCGAATTGGACATTGGGAGCGCTAAAGCCCAGTAAAACACTGGATATTCCCCCATAAACCCTTGTGTTTACTGCAAAAACGTGTAAAATAGGACTTGTAACAATAGTTACTATAAGAAGCAGAGAGAAGAGGGTTTCTACCTCTTCCGATTCTCGGTTCTAAGCTACAGCTTCTGCCATTGGAAGGACCCAACTTCTGAAGAGTTCTATATCTTCTATCGGGGTACCCAGCAACCAACACATAACGGTAAGAGGTATCGGGGCAGCAAGGTCTCGAATTATGTCTCCATTATTTTTATCTGCAAGCTTGTCAATCAGTTGATTAGTAAGGAGGGCGATATCGTCTTCCATCTTTTCTATAACTGACGCCTTGAATATTCTTGATATAGCGATCCTCTCCTGCGTGTGTTCAGGAGGGTCGCTTGAAACTAAGACACCAATTCCAGGCTCTGAATACGCTAACCCTGGACCGTATTTTGATGACCATGTTCTCTCGTCCCGCAATGCTGATGTTATGTCCGCTTCAAGAGAAAGCGTAAAATGCGAAGCAGGTTCAGCGGTATGGTGTACNGGGCATTTATTCCTTAATAATGCCATTACACTTGCTGGGTCTTTATGGAATTTTTCGTCGNCGAAACTNAAATTGATCTCTAANCCACTCATTTGCTTCTATAGCGATCGTATTAGGTTAGCTGCCTGATGGATTGCCGCTTGGATTCCATTTGTTCCTGATGCATCTCCCACTGTATGAATTCTTGTTTCCATCTCAGGTAATTGTTCAGTAAGATAATCACCTAAATCTCTGTTCGGATGGTTATAAGTGATGAGAGCTACTGTATTTGCATTTAGTCTTCTCTTGCGTTCTGTGAATGGAACTCCAATCATGACTTCATCTTCTGTTATGCCTTGCACATAGTGTCCGCCAATGAAGTCAAAGTTTTGTGACATAAGCCTTTCTTTAGCAGCCTCTACTGTCGCTGGTGGATACGGTAATGATGCCCCTAAACTTTCGTACCTACTTACAAGCGTCACGTGCATTCCCTGNNCAAGAAGAGCGTCTGCGACCGAGATTGCTTCAAAGGTGCCAGTGTCATCGAATACCACTGCAGGTCCTTGTGTAGTCACTTTGCCGCCAAATCCGAAAATATCCCAACTTGTGTACACATGTTTTAGATCAAATCCTTTAAGCGGAGAGATTGGAGTAGTTAGTTGGAAACCATCATCACGTGGCGTNGATCCTGTCGCTAATACAATTCGGTCTGGGTTGATCTCATCTACGAGGTCGGGATCGACTAGAGAGTTTAAGGTAACATTTACATCGAGGCGTTCCATTTCAGTTTCAAGCCATCTTGTGATTGCCCCGATATCGGCTCTGTGGGGTGCGCTGGCTGCTATTGCTACTTGACCTCCTAGTTGCTTCGTAGCTTCGTGCAGATGNACTTCGTGCCCGAGGATCGCAGCTGTGCGTGCTGCTTCAAGACCGGCCGGCCCTCCTCCTACGATTAGTATCTTTTCTGCGGAAGCTGGTTTACCAGTTGGTTCGAATGNAATTTCTGTTTCTTGTGCTGCGGCTATATTGACTACACATCCAAGTTTTCCGGTAGACATAATTTGGCCGACACAACCAAAGTTTGACCCGATACATGGCCTGATTAAATCCGATTGGCCTTGCTTTGCCTTATTTACAAGTCCTGGGTCAGCAATTAAGGCACGCACCATGGAAACCATATCTGCTTGACCATCTTTAACAATTGTCTCTGCGTGATCTAAAGTCATTATCCGCCCGACAACTATCGTGGGTTTTGTAAGTTGTTTTGTAATCGGCTCATTTGCAGGCATCTCGTGACCAAGAGGGTCGTCCATTGGGGAGAGCAACTTGTGAAACCGCCAATATGANCCCATATGGAGAGAAATATAATCTACGTGAGGTTCGACTATTTTTGCGATTTCAGCGTTGTCCTGAGCCGTCAATCCACCCGGTATATATTCTTCATTAGGTAACCTTATTCCCACACAGATATCGTTTCCTACCTCTTCGCGGATTGCTTCTATGATCTGCATGAGGAATCTCATACGGTTCTCTAAAGATCCCCCATAATTATCTGTTCGAATATTGTTTGCCGGTGAAAGAAATTGCTCGATCAGGTAGCCGCTAGAGGCATGGATATCTATTCCATCAAGCCCTCCATCTCTGCATCGACGTGCCGCTGCCGCAAATGCTTCTACCATCTCCTCAATCATAGAAATAGTCATTTCTACAGGGATTCCTCCAACGTGTGGGTTAGGGATAGCGCTGGAGGAAATCTGTGTGGTTCCTTTCCCCGGCCCTCTGGCAGAGCCAGGGTGGTAAATTTGCTGGAGCATTTTCATACCATGAGGCTTCAGGGCAGAACTTAGTTCTTTGTAGAAATTGATTACTGAGTCGTCATGTAAAGGAATGATGCTTCTCATTGCTGGTGACGAAAGGTGCACTCCTGTTGCCTCAAGAGTACTCATTCCTACTCCTCCAACAGCCCGCGCTTCATGGTATGCGATAAGGCGCTTTAGTGGGAGTGCGGTCGAGTGAGCTGAGCGAACTATTCTATTTGGGATGGTGATAGGGCCAACATGTATTGGTTGAAATAGCTGTTCGTACATAGCTCTCCCCTTGCTGTGCTTTTAATATTATTTTTATCCTCTTGGCTCCCTGTCAAGTCCAAGCACGCGTTCCCCAAGGATGTTACGCATGACATTTGATGTCCCTCCCATGATTGTGTAGGCAGGGGCGTAGGTTAGGCCCTTAGTAATCTGATTATCGAGAAGGGCTTTAGGCCCGAGTATCCGGTTCACGAATTGGGCGACTTTCCATTCATGTTCGGTACAAAAGCATTTTGTGGCTGCGCTGAAACCGGATGGTGCTTGTTGGAGCGTTTCGCGATACACCAGAAGCCTACCAATGTGATATCCGGTTTCAAGGGCACTGATCTCTTGGCGATTTAACGGGTCTGAAAGGTTTGCACACTTTTTTGCTTCATCGTAAAGGGCTTTGTTGGATACAAGCCTGTCTATACCGCCCCGTTCATGTTCAAGTTGTTTCATCGTTTGTTTGAAAGCTGCGCCCTCTTGACCAACAAGATTTTCTATTGGGACCTCTACGTTATTGAAGTAGACCTCACAAAAGTGCCTGTTCAAAGTCATGTCTGTGATGGGCCTAACCTCTATTCCTGGGAGGTTCATGGGAACGATAATTTCTGAGATGCCTCGATGAGGAGGGCCGTCAGCATTTGTTCTGCAAATCAGGTAACAGTAATCTGCGACGTCTCCGAAACTAGTCCAAATCTTTTGGCCGTTTATTCGAAATGTATTATTTTCCCGTTCAGCTGATGTTGATAGTGATGCTAGATCAGATCCACTATCTGGCTCACTCATACCAATACACCATGTTGTTTCTCCGGTAAGCATCTGAGGTAGATATTCGGCTTTCTGGTCGTCTGTGCCGTAGCTGATGACTGTTGGTCCCATTTGCCTATCTGCGAACCACATTGCAGCTATTGGAGCCCCAACTGCAATCATTTCTTCGGCGATGATGACACGTTCTATTGGAGGTCGTTCTTGCCCACCGTGTTCTTTTGGCCACCCCATTCCAATCCAACCGTTTTCTGCCATTGTTTGTGCAAACTCTTTTGAGAATCCGTTGATCCAACTATCGTTAAACCTTCCGTGCTTTTGGACTCCTTTGACTGCAACTTCTCGAGCACGTTCTCGTAACTGATTTTGTTCATCTGTGAAAGTGAATTCAAGCGTGTTGGACATGTTAAAGGAGCTCCCTAGCGCAATTCGTTGACTTTGCTTAGGATTTCTTCAGCGTGCTCTTTTGTTTTTGGTTTTGTGAAGACATGCACGATCTTGCCTTTAGGGTCGATAAGAAATGTCGTTCGGTGCAATCCCATATAGGTTTTCCCATAATTTTTCTTCTCTCCCCAGACTCCGTACTTTTCAATAATTTTGTGATCAGTATCGGCGATTAGAGGAAACGATAGGTCGTATTTTGTTGCGAACTTTTCGTGACTTGTATTTCCATCAGGTGATATTCCTATGACTTGAATATCATGTTTTTTAAGCTCTCTTAGATTGTCCTGTAGGTTGCAAGCTTGATTTGTGCAGCCTGGCGTATTGTCTTTTGGGTAAAAGTAGACTGCTGTATATTGTCCGAGAAAATCTGAAAGTTTAATTTTATCTCCAGAGAAGGTAACGGATTGGAAAGCTGGGGCTTTCTTTCCGATAGGTAGGGGTTGAGCTTGTGTGTTCATACATTCCTTTAGTTTCTTGTATTCTATCATTTAGTTTTTCAGCTAAAAAATTATTTATCTGTTGAGATCTTGTCATCTATGTCGGTTACGAGAACATTGACTATGTAGTCAATACTTTCTTTGGTTGACACGGGAAGTGTAAGTTGCTTGTTCTGATTCAGTGTCGAATATCCGTAGATGGTTGAGAGAACGAGTCGACTCCAGTGGGTAATAGTAGCGTCATCAATACCTGCTTCTTTGAGTATCTTGTGCATGGGGTAATTAACTTCTTCAATTGCCTTGATAATGAGGTCGTCATTTCCGGGTGGATAAATTGATGCTTGAAAGGCTGCTGGATGCGTGAGTGCGAAATTAAATTGTGCTTTAAGAACTGAGCGGACCGCTCCGATACCTGCGATACCTATGGCAGCTTGATTTAGATCTTGTGCAAGTTTTTCAAGACTTCGTAGAGCGAGTTCTCTCTTTAGGCCTGTTGATCCGTCAATGTGGGCGTACAGTGATTGCACTCTTATTCCTAGGCGCGCTGCAACAGCCGTCATGGAGACTAATTGGATACTCTGCGTTTCTTCAAGTATGCCAAATGCAGTATCTATGACGTTAGTTTTAGAGATTCCGATACGTGCAGCCATTTTCCTCATTTCGGGTTGCTATTTATGTCTAAATATATCAGACTAGTACCTAATGTCTTTAGATACACCTGAAATGCTTGAGATACCTGACGGTACCGAAAATGAACTTCATGAACTATTCCACCAGAGAGGATGGGGAGATGGACTTCCAATAATCGCTCCTACTCGCAACCGCGTGGAGGAAATGCTAAGTATTTCGGAAGGCCTTGATCCAGATGAGATAATTGCCACTTTGCCGCCAAGGTCTGGGATTGCAACTAGGCGAATAATCGCAATAAACGCCGTCATGGCTGGCTGCAAACCGGAACATTTACCTGTTCTAGTTTCAGCTTTACGTGCACTCAATTCGCCAGAGGTAAACCTTCGGGGTGTGAACGCTACTACTCATTGTGTTGCACCGTTACTGATTGTGCACGGTAAAGCCGCAAAGGACGGTCATTACAACAGTGGCCTAGGGGCTTTCGGACCCGGAAACGTCGCTAATGCCGCAACGGGTCGAGCGGTACGACTAATTCTTCATCATGTAGCAGGAGCTTCACCGGGGATTGGAGATGCTTCTACTCAAGGAAGTCCAGCAAAGTACTCGTATTGCGTCGCTGAAAACCTTGACTTTTCCCCATGGGGTGGATATGCGAGAAGTGAGGGCATTGATGCTGAATCCGCTGTCACAATCCATTGTGGTGAGGCCCCACACAACGTTCACGATATGGAATCCTCAGAACCCTCACGCATCCTTGATAAAGTTGCGTCAGCAATGACGTCATGGGGCCAAAATAATGCGCCAATAAGCCAAGGTGAATACTTCATCGCCCTTTGCCCTGAGCACGCTGCGACCTGCGCTTCTAATGGTTGGAGCAGGTCCGATATCGCGTCCTATGTATTTAACAAAGCCATAGTTAACGTAGGCGAAGCTCGAAAAGCTTTTGAACTACGAGCATGGGCGCCATGGCAACATGCGCTCAAAGACTCCGATACTATGCCGATGACAGAAAAACCAGAGAATATCAAGATCTTCGTTACTGGCGGTGCCGGTAAGCATAGCTGTGTCATACCTAGCTGGGGCATGACCAAAAGCGTCACCGTTCCAGTAGCACCCTAAAGGAGGTTCAATGGAAATTTACACACCAAATGGGAATACAGGAGAGCCAGAAAGGTCGCTCTCTCCCCCTCTNCCTCTTCTAACTGGATTATCGCTAGGAATCCTTGATAANACGAAACCCAATGCGGGAGTTCTTCTGGATCGCCTCGCTGATCGACTCTCGGATCGAGTCGGTTTAAAAATAGCTTTAACAGAGACAAAAAACGCTGCCCTTGCAGCGCCNACCGAGGTGCTGAATACCCTTTCAAAGGAAGTTCAAGTTGTCTTGACAGGATCAGCTGATTGAGGAAGCTGCACCTCATGGAGTGTCCATGACGCAGTACAACTTGAAACAGCAGGAATCCCCACAGTTGTGATCACAACCACAAACTTCCGGGAGCTCACCGAACAGGTAGCCGCCTCATTAGGTCATCATAATCTTCGGATCCTTACTGTTGGTCACCCATTGGGTGGAACAAGTACTGAGATCATCCATCAATGGGCTGATGACGCTGTTGAAGAAACTATTCATCTACTAACTGGAAGATAACCATGACTATTGAGATTGATTTAACAAACGACAAGGCTCTTGTCACCGGCTCGGGAGCAGGAATCGGACGCGAAATCGCTATTTGGTTGGCACGGGCTGGAGCCACGGTTGTCGTCAACGATCTAATCCCTGAACGAGCGGAATCAGTGACTGAAGAAATTATCAAGGAAGGAGGTCAAGCTTTTGCAATTCCAGCCAATTGCAGGGATGACGTCGCCGTAGATGAACTCGTAAAGCATAGCTTTGAAATCATGGGCGGATTAAGCATCGCCGTCAACAACATCGGAATGCTCCCGCCAAACCGTAGCCTGAAACCATTCGTTAAGTATCGGGGAGACGACTGGCGCGACATCATTGACCAAAATTTAACCTTATCCGCACTCTGTGGCAGAGCTGAAGCTGACATCATGTCAAAAAATGGGGGTGGTGCCATCATCTTCGTATCATCCGGCGAAACCACACGCCCATCCCCCTACAACTCCGCCTATGCCGCATCAAAGGCAGCTATCAATCATCTAGTGACCTCAATGGCTGTAGAGTTAGGACCAGCTGGGATAAGAGTTTTGGGGGTTGCCCCAGGCACAACCCTCACAGAAACCGTTGCTGCAGCTTTTACGGAAGAGCGTATGGAACAGCTCGTTGAATCAACACCGCTTCGGAAAATGGTAGATCATGACGAACTTGCAAGACTGATAGTTTTTTTAGCGAGCGAACTTGCACGCTGCATCACTGGACAGTTTATCATCGCCGATGCAGGCGCATTCCTTTCCCGAACCCGACCTGGAAACCTCGAAGGGCTTCGCATTAATGACACCTGAAATTGCTGAGCGGGTAAAAGAAACACTAACAGACCTAGTAGCGCAAGACGGTGGGGCCGTTGAACTCCTTCAGTACAGCAATGACAGTATCGAATTTAATTTGTTACTAAGTGATGTGAAGTGCGCTGAGTGCGTCATGCCAAGTCATTTCCTTGAACAAATCACCCTTGAAAAATCCCATGTATTCTTCAAGGATTTAAAGAGCGTAATAATAAATGACCCTCGATAAGGCCAAGAAGAATTTAGATGTCAAGATAAAGGGCATGAAAATTTCATATAACCCCCAGAAGTAATGGTAAATTCAGCCAGTGAAGAAAACCTTTTACGCTCTTATGACTCTGGCAATCCTCCTCATTGTCCCCGCAGCATGTAGTTGCCAGAACCAGAGTAATGCACGGCAGTTGGATATAGAAATATCCCAGGATACGGAATGCGACGTCATCTGGGTCGACGTCAAAGGGTTAACTAGCGAAAATAATGTCCCACTAGGGGAAGGATACCGTGTTGAAGGTACTCCCCTTGGTAATTGGGACTCCTACTTTGAACTTCAGTTAGCAGGCCTGTTCCCAAGTATCGGCCTCGATGTTACAATAAGCGTGAGCGACGGGTGGGAAATACAAAATGGCCAGTATTTCTTTGCGATTGATGCTCTGAATTGGTCTGCAGAAGACCTGTCCAGCGACGTCACCTTTCTAAAAGCAAACGTAGAAGCTAACGAACCTGGGGGAAGGAAGGCGTTTGGCATTAGAGAAAGCCGTGTAAAAAAATTGTCTGGCGAACCGAATCGTGGTGAAGGATGTCGCCCAAACGCAAAGGAACCAGAGCCCTTAGTCGAGAACAAGGTGAGCGAGAAGTCAGAACCAGCAGATGGAAATCCGCTCAAAGCTGAGTTCCATCTTTCTGAAGGCGACGTATGTGGGTTCTTCTTCATTGACGTTTTTGGACTTGACGAAGAGGTGAAAACAAATGGTCCATCCCTGACGACAACAATTGACGGACAAACTGCTGCTGGTGATTGGATTGAACCCGATGAGCCTAAAGACTATGACGGCTTCTTTGAGATAAATCAATGGCCAGAAGGCTTAACGGATGGGATATATTCGGTTACCGCTGAACTTGATGACGGAACCAATGTATTCACGTTAGAAAATAACTTGCAGTTGAACGTTTGTGAGTAATCCAACGATAGAAGCGAAGCCAACAAAACAAAATCATGCAATAATATGCAAGTGGCCTTCGTTACCTACCTACTTTGTTCGATACGACAGTTGCGAACTTATAATGACTTCTCCAATAACAGGTTTCTGTAATGCTTGAAACACCAAAGAACGTTGCTGTTGTTCTCCTCGATTCGTTGAACCGACACCTTCTTGGTTGCTATGGTGGGAGCGACTTCTCCACCCCCAACATTGACCGTTTCGCATCACAACAAGCGGTTCGTTTCACAAATCATGTCACCGGTTCTCTTCCCTGCATGCCGGCGCGTCATGACATTCTTTGCGGCTCACTCGATTTTCTTTGGAAACCTTGGGGGTCTATTGAGGTCTGGGAGGAACCGATAACAGCTGTCCTCCGCGGCAAAGGCGTTACTTCTTATTTAGCAACCGACCATCCCCATCTCTTCGAGGCCGGTGGTGAAAATTATCACACGGATTTCAGTGGCTGGCAGTACATGCGTGGACATGAGGGAGACTTATGGCGGACGTACAATGATCCGACATGGATGGGTTCACCTGCGATGCCTGCGCGCCCTGGAGGATGGTTTTGGTCTCGATTCGGTATTGATACTCCTGCCAGAGGATATGACAGGTCNCGGACATTTTTTAGAACTGAAGATGATTATCCTGGGCCGAAAACTATGAAAGACGCTGAACGTTTCCTTCGCGAAGCATCACCACATCACGACCAATGGTTTCTATTCGTTGACGAATTCGATCCGCATGAACCCTTTGATACTCCCCCGCCATGGTCTGGCATGTATTTTGATGAACAGTGGGATGATGAATGGATTATTTGGCCGCCNTATATTGACGGTGGCATAACGGGTGGCGTCATTACGGAGAAAGAGGGGAGGCATATACGAGCAAATTATGGTGCGAAACTCTCAATGATTGATCATTGGTTCGGACGCATCCTCGACGCCTTTGATGACATGAACTTATGGAAGGACACAGCACTCATCGTTTGNACCGATCATGGCCATTATCTCGGTGAACAACGAGAAGGGCGGGACATATGGGGAAAACCCGGAGTGCCACAATATGAACCATTAGGACATACTCCCCTTCTTATCTCTTGGCCCGGCGTTGACGGAGGATCAACAGTAAATGCATTAACCACTAATGTTGACCTGTTTGCGACATTAGCTGACATCTTTGATGCTCAAGTCGGTCATCGAACCCATGGATCGTCACTCAAGCCATTACTTGCTAACACTTCTTCATCAATAAGGGAATGGGCAATAGGTGGCGTCTGGGGTAATTGGATACAAATAACAAACGGAGAGCATAAGTACGCACGCTCAGCTGTTGAAAGTAATTACCCNATCTCTATTTATTCCAACAGGTGGTCAACGATGCCAATCCATTTTGACGGCATTGTAGGAATGCCACCCCCCGACAAGCGAGCCTATCTAGACACAATGCCNGGTACAGACATTCCAGTCCTTCGACAACCCTTTGAACAAGGAGATCAAATGCCCATCTGGTCCTTCGGGGATCGAGCAGTNGGGAAACATTACCTGTTTGACATTTCTGTAGACCCNGAAGAGCAAGAAAACCGAGTAGGCGAGAAAATAGAAGCTGATCTAGTTGAACTTCTCCGATCTGCTTTGACGGAGTTAGATGCGCCATCAGATCAATTTGAGAGAATCGGGTTGCGTTAAATACCTTTACCGTGTGGATGGACAGCTATACGCGTGTGGCGCTCAGTATCTGTAGAATCGACGAAAGCTTTAACAGCACCATCGAGATCAACATGCCCGGTCTGCCAGAAACTGACATCTATCTCTCCAGATGCCAGAAAAGCTAATGACCTCGTATAGTCCTCCCCAATTGGTGAACCACCAAATTGGACGTTGATACCTTTTGTGTGAGCTGAAGCGGTAAAGAGAACATCGTCATCAAGATTTTGACCTGCGACAATAATCCGCGAGGACCATGGTGCTGTGATCAAAATTTCGTTCAGTACGCCCGGGGCCCCGACACATTCAACAACTACACAGCGCGACCCAGTAGGAGCGTTACGAGCCCAAACATCCATGGGGTTGTCAACATGAGGGTCCACAACCACATCAGCTCCCATATTTTCCGCTGATATCCGCCTGAAAGGAGAAGGGTCTGAGGCTATTACTGGCCCGACCCCTAGGGCTTTTAACGCTGCGACCACTGCGAGACCTATAGCCCCACAGCCAACAATCAATGGAACTTCTGTTTCTTGAATATTCGCTATACGGGCGTATTGGATTCCTACAGAAAGTGGTTCCATTAATGATGCTATCTCTGTTGGCACAGCTTCTGGAACTTTTTGGACCAACTGTTCGCTAAGGGCCAAATACTCACCAAAACCGCCCGCATACTCATTAGAGTAGCCAAGCACTGCAAAACCCTCGGGACCAAAGACTACCGGCTGAGACACCACCCTATCCCCTATCTGCAGATCACCTGATACCGATTCCCCAAGTTCTACAATCTCGCCGCAGAATTCGTGACCAAGAACAATATCCTCATCTGGATTGAAGTTGAAAGGCCCTCCGAATTCCTTAGACCATTCTGCCAAGCGTTTTGCATTATGCACCATATGTAAATCACTGGCACAGATACAACAACACAAAGATTTAACTATTATTTGGCCCGCTTTAGGGGTCGGGTCAGGGAATGTATCGATTCGTAACTCGCCAGCCCGTAATAGTAACGCTTTCATCAACCCTCCGTTCCTTCAACATTAACCTGTGCTGAGTTGTTAGTGAAACTGCTCAGTGGCCAATTGCATCTGCTAGATAGTTGGTGAACAATAGGTGGGGAGATTGTTATGAACGACACAAGCTATTCATCCGTTGAAGGAAAGGTAATGCTCGTCACTGGTGGCACCTCAGGGATCGGAAAAGCTGTAACGCAAGTTTTATGCGAACAGGGAGCTTCTGTCGTCTTTACTGGCCGTAACGAAACAGCAGGGAATGCCACTAGCGAGAACCTCACACGTGATGGTTACGATTGCCACTTTGTCTCTGCTGACCTCACGGAACCAGAAGGGGTAACCAGAATTGTGGATACGTGCTTGTCTCAATATGGAAGGCTAGACGTCGCATTCAACAACGCAGGAATTTTTGATAACGCTGCCATCTTCCATGAATACAGTGATACCAACTGGGATCAGATGATTTCATCAAACCTGACCTCTATTTTTCTATGTATGAAGGCTGAATTAGAAATTATGGTAGAACAGGGGGACGGCGTCATTATCAATAATGCTTCCGTTGTTGGTCATCGTGCTACACAGAGAGCCACTCCTGGGTATGTCGCCAGCAAACACGGCGTCATTGGACTGACAAGACAGGCTGCACTTCAGTACGCAAATTCAGGTATTCGTATCAATTCAATTTCCCCAGGGCCAACATTCACAGAGATTCAACAACCACTTGTCGATCGCGGTGCAGACGCAGTAGCTGAACACCTTTCGGCGCTCAATCCTCGCTCTCAGTTCGTTTCTACAGAAGAGATAGCCGAAATCATCATTTTTCTATCAGGGACTGCCCCAAATATGCTGACTGGTCAAGATATCGCTATTGATGGCGGGCAAATGTATAAGTTATAAGGAGGGTATATGTCTTCAAGTAGTTGGTTAGGTCCAATTAAACAAACAGCATTCGTCACCAATGATATTGAAGCTACTGCGCAGAGATGGGTTGATGTACATGGGGTCGGTCCTTGGTTCGTCTACACAGTCGATATTCCTGACACACGCTATCAAGATCAATTGATCCCGCTAAAAGCACGTATGGCATTAGCACAGAGCGGCTCCCAGCAAATTGAACTGATTGAGCCCTCTGATAACCCATCTATATACAAAGAATTCATAGATGCAGGAAGAGAAGGTATTCACCATATTTGCTACTGGGCAAACATTAATGAGGCCCGCTCACACTTTGCCGCTATTGGATATCCAGAAGCCCAATATGGGATAACCGGCAACGGCAACGAATTCTTATACGTATACGGATCACAAGACATTCCCTTTGTCGAAATCGTTGATCCAAACGAGTCAATGACTGCGTTCTTCGAGTTGGTTGCACAAAGTGCCCGCAATTGGGACGGATCAGACCCAGTTCGGCTTTTATAATGAACTCCGCATCAAGGGCAGAGGCAGTCCAAAGTATTACGTATATGCTTCACGAACAAGCACGTCTAACAGATCTAAATAAGCCTGAAGAGCAGGTTCTTTGTTTTACTGAGGATGTTGTAGCCGACTATTACGGTGAACCAATACATGGGAGGAAAGCTATCTTAGAGCTACTTACCCCTGCTCTTCAGAGGTGGATTGCAAGCTCTCACAGCATAACTAATGTCCAAATTGAGGTCCTTGATGCCATCTCAGCTCATTCAGTTTCATATGTGCATGCATGGCACCGGATCAGCGAAACAGGCCAAGACGATTACGAAGTAAGAGGACAATACCATGACGAATGGACTTTGACAGCGGAAGGTTGGAGAATCAGTAAACGGACTTTCCTCACCATGGGCGCGTCTCCTCCACGGCCAGAGGCACCTTCAATCGGTAGGAGGAAAACTCTTATTTAGGGCACTCTAAATATTGATCTATTACTTCATGGAATCGTTGCAATCTGTGTTCCTGTTGCGAGAGCGTTACTCCAGTAAAGCCTCTTGAATTTAACCCCAGTTGCTGACCCACGACAACGCTTAAGTCTTGATCAGCTATTGTACGATTCATTAATCGATCCCCATAAGTAAAGAATTGACGTTCCCTACCCTCCTGCAGCCATTCTTTACCTCCTAGCCCATCAAGATCAGCATCGTTTTCACTGCCTTTTGCCCCAAAGGTGAAATTATCGTAATAACATTGCTCAGGGTCCTGCGGGTGTGGGCGCATTCGTTGCATAGAAACATACTCACACCCTGCAAAACTGACTGTGACATTAGGGAAAATGTTGTAGTGATATGCGTCAGTCAGTTGATCGTCGTCTAGATCTTCAATTCGATAACCTTTGGATTCTGCCTGTTCGCGTTTTGCTTTCTGAAGCGCTACTCTCGTTTCATATTCCCGTCCAACAAAATCACTTGGATCTAAACCCCATGGGGTTAGCATCGATGCAAGCTGGTCGTCTATACGCAGGTCCTTATCCCGAAGTGATTGTGCCGGTGCTCCCATTTGTATGGCCATCCGGTTATGGCCCTCATCGCACCAGTCAAAAACACATTGCTTATAGTCGTGCTCTATCCAGTATTCTCCTTGAGGGTGCACAGTGGGAAGGTGATAGGACTCACAAGAGTTATCCTGTGGAACCTTCCAATTGCAATTAACTGACACGCTTGCAGCAGATGTTCGGACCCAGTCTTCGCTCTTGTATCTTTTCCAATCATCCCAAACAGGACCTAAATATTCTTTTAAAGATGGCGCGTTTTTGTTCATTGTCATAAATACGAAACCAGCGATACTGTCATTTCGAATGCTGGGCAAGATTACTTCTGACGCATTGAAGGGTTGCCCATTAAGAAACCACTTTGACCCACAATAAGGAGACCAGAAGGCTTCAATATTTCCCTCTGGTTCAAGAATTAGTCTCCCTCCCTTATACGGACAATGATTTAGGAAAACTTGAAGGCTTCCATCATGTTGACGGACTGTGACAAAGGATTCAGTTCCTATGTCCTCTACCATGAAGTCTCCGCTGTCTGGAATGTCAGCAGCTCGAGCGATAAGCAACCAAACTTTGCTCCAAATATGATTCCATTCTCGTTCCATGAATCCAGTCGAGGTGTATCTCTCACCAGTTATTGACGCAGTACCCAGTGATGGGTTGCTCCACCTATGCGAGTGTGCGTAACCCATTAGGGGGTCCTAATGATCGTGACATTCCCGTTCGTCCCGTCAACTTGGATTATTGTGCCGTCTTGTATTTGCTCTGTTGCATTAGCGACGGATACGACGCATGGTATCCCCATTTCTCTACTAACGATTACTGCATGACTTACCTGTCCTCCAACGTTCACGACGACGCCNTCAACAGCGAGAAATAGTGGNGTCCAAGCAGGGTCAGTTANTGGTGCGACCATNATATCTCCTGGCTCCAAGTCTGGTGGGGANGTCGGATCTCTGACAATGCGAGCNCTTCCTGTTNCGACTCCGGNGCAACCTGCAGTGCCGGCGAGTACATCACCTTCGGAAACGGTGACTTCTACTTCGCTTTCATTTCTTTCCCATTCTGTTAATGGTGGGATAATTCCATCGCGAAGAAAGAACGGAGGGGTTAAGTCCCAGAGTCTCAACCAGTTTTCATATCGATCTTGAAGAAGAGCAGAATAACTTGAGGGATCAGCTACAAAGGATTCTAATTCNTCATCAAGAAGCATAAAGATATGTTCCNGATTACTTAAGGTGTTAACTACTGCGTGGCGTTTCCCTAATTCCCTGATTGCCATCCTGCTTTCGTGCAGGACACGCACCAGACTTGTCTTGGCTCTCTCGCGAAAAACCATTTGATTTGCCCCTACTAAAGCGCCTTCGAATACACCAATCAGTTCCTCATTCCCAAGTTCTTCCAACTTGATTCGGACTTCNCTAACGACACGTTCNCGATCNTCACTCGCCCTGGCGGCACCAATTGAAGGGTCCTTATCATCTGGTTGCTTGCGAACTTGATCCAAAGTGCGCAGAGGTATAGATGTGTCTGTCTCCCAAGTATGNGCGCTGAGTTCCCATTCGTTCGGTCCTCTTGATCCGTACTCGTATATAAAGTGATAAAAATCGTTCTTNAATTTTTCNGTATTTGCTGATTTAAGGGTCTCAAGTCGATCCAACAATCCATCTACACCACGGTCAAAGAGAGCGGAAAGTTGTTTATCTTCTNTGACTANTCTTGACAAGTTCCACAATGCAAATGATGGAGCAGCAGAATCCACATCTCCTAGTCCTGCTAGGACACGCATTGGCATTGTNGGATCTCCGATCGCTTCTGCTANGGCCCCTAGCATCCCTGGTGGTATGCCACTTGAGGTNGCTGCAACCATTTGATTCGTTGTGAAATCACGAATATACGGGTGCAATTCACGTAGATGAGCTACAAGTTCNTTATCACTTAACGAGGTCAGTTTGGGCCGTTCTGCNCGGATCTGNGCAGCACGCACTTTTTCTTCTTCTAGTTCAGCCCAGTGTGAGGTGGTTAGAACAAATTGCATGTGCGCATCAATCTTTTCTTGAAGATGCGGTTTTTCATCTTTAGGATGAGCTTCATAGGNGGGAGTATCAGNACGGTCACCGAAAAAAGCCAAATCTAGTTGTTCAACTGTAATAGCTGGATTTCGAACGGCTTGTATACGTACGCAGGACATGTTGATGTAGAAATAACCACCAAAGAATGTAACCATTTCAGGTTTGCCATCGCGATAGTCGTCCTCTTCATAAGCTCCCATAACTATTGANGCTTCTTGAAAGCCGTGTCCTATAGCATTNTCAAATCCATAGGTCTGACCCAATGGACTGGCGGGTGTCGGAAGAACTTCNCCAGCATTAGCTCTGGTNTAGTGCGGGTACCGTTCACTTGGTGGGTGATCTGTAAACCATTTCTCTTCCATTATTCTTCTCCTACGGCCGCTCTCCGGCCATGTATTCATCAATGATTGAATGCAGCCAACTTATTCTGTCTTCTTGCCCTGCTGTCGTAGCTCGTTTGAACCCTCTTGACCTCAAGCCCAGCTGCTGACCGGTAGTGATAGCTACGTCTTGGTCCGGAATGATACCCATCGGCCTATCACCGTAATCGAAGAACTCCTGTTCTACTCCTTTAGCATCAACACGAATGTTGGTCTGTGCACGCAGNACATCTTCACCGTTAGGNGGAGTGAATGCGTAATACCAATGGTCAAAGGTACACTGCTCTGGGTCATTAGGGTGTGGTGTCATGCGTTGGAGAAGAACCCCATCGGCGCCGAAGGTTAAGGAGCAATTCGGGAAAATATTATACATGTGCGCATCAGTTAATTGTTCATCCCGCAGATTCTCATAATGCTTATGCCCTCGTTCCGGACCAATCTTACGCATCTGTTGCTGAAGTGCTTTACGAGCATCAAGAGCTCGTCCCTCAAAGTCTCTAGGGTGAAGATCCCAAAGCTTCAAACGTTCAGAAAGCCCTTCCGTGAGCGGTGGTTCGGCGCCATATTGTGTCTCAGATGGTGTTGCGCCAAGCATAATCATTCTGCTGTGGCCCTCACTGCAGCTATCGAAAGATGTTTTTTCGTAGCTTTCTTCATGGGATTCTCGTAACTGAGGATGCACAGTTGGAAGGTGGTACGACTCGCAGAAATTATCCTGAAGAACCTTCCAGTTACATGGAACATTCACGGTCATAGCAGTAAACCGTTGCCAATTCTCAGACTTATAGCGTTCCCAGTCCTCCCATACAGGCCCTAAAAAATNGCGCAAGGATTGGCAATCTGGGTCCATATTTACCCAGATAAAACCTGCAAATAATTCACATTTCAATTCAACGAGTGTGACGTACTCGCATGGGTTACGGGGGAAATCTTCAGAGTCCTGTGCTTTAATCAATCGACCGTCAGTAGCGTATTCCCAGCCATGATACGGACAGGTAAATGAGTCCGTCTCNCCATCACGCGAAAACGTTAGCCTTGACCCACGATGTTGACATACATTGAAGAAGGCACGCACGGAATNGTCGTCCTGTCTCACCAACAGAATTGATTCCGGACCAACATTTTCAACTTGATAGCTTTTAGGTGCGGGTATTTCCGACTCTCGNCCAAGGAGAAGCCATGCCTTAGCCCAAACANTATCAAATTCTTTTTGGAAGAAATCTTTTGATGTATACCTTTCCCCATTTAGCGGATGAACTGTGATTGAGGGGTTATCCCACTTTGGAGCAGGCAAGGATAAATCTTCCATGTTTTCAGAAGCACTCTTTCTATCTTNCATTTTCCCCCTTTCAAAGATTACATGACCTAGCTAATAGCTTGTAATCGCTTATTTCAAAAAATTGGATTAACTTTGACAAAAGAATATAGAGAAGGAGCAGTTATGGGCGTTAGAAGAGTAGTTACAGGACATAACGATNAGGGGAAAGCGATATTTGCCAGCGATGAAATTGTGGAACCCACCACATTATCTTTGCTTCCCGGCGCTGAATTTTTTCAACTTTGGGGTGCAGACGAAATACCCACCTTCCCCGATGAAGGGAGCCGGCCACCTCACTCAACATATTTTCCCCCTCTAGGAGGTTATAGATTCGGTATCTTTACCGTACAACCGGACTCGGAAGCATCTATGATGCCAGAGANTTTCGATATAGAAGCCGCTATTGCAGAGGTAGAAGAAAAATTGCCNGGAATGGCAGAGCATCTAGAAACAGAAAACCCCGGCATGCATACAACGGACACAGTTGATTACGAATTCGTCATCTCAGGCGAAGTCGTTCTTGAGCTTGATGACGGGGCTGAGGTCACCCTCAAACCNGGTGATACAGTCATTCAAAATGGAACTCGTCATGCTTGGCGAAACAGAACTGAGAAACCCGCAGTTTTAGTCGTCGTACTTATTGGAGCTAAAAGAAGTAGCTGATANCAAAAACAGATCGAAGCGATTACCACCCATGTTTGCGGCTTAACCGGTACTGGTGATCAACCACTTCTCAGCAGCTTCATCTACGAAACGGCAGAAGTGGTTTAGAGAGGACATTTCCTCAATAGTCTTTGCTTTTGCGTTGATTAGCTCTTCGGACCCGACTAGGTATGCCAGGCATTGTGCCCGACTTACTGCCACATTAAATCGGTTTGGAAGAAAGATAAACTCTCCCCTCCCTGCTGGAATCAAGTCCCTATTTGTAGTTGTCAAAGAATAAAGCACTATAGCGGCTTCTTGCCCTTGGAATTTATCAACAGTTCCAACCATCTCACTCGCTACTAGCTCGTCAATCTCGCTGATGNCCGCTTCAGCGAGAGTTCGTCTAATTAAAGACTTTTGAGCGTTATAAGGAGCGACAATTTTAAAATCATACGGGTTTATTATTCGAGAAAGTTCCTCATTAGTTTCTGGTTCAATACCTACAATGGGCTCCCCGAGATGGTGCTTAACGATGTCCACGATTGCATTTGCTTCTTCAATGGATTGATTAACCCTATCTTCAGTGTGATGAATCGGAACCCAACGCAATCCTTTCTTCTCATCACCTAATGCACGGCGGCTACAGACTTCGTTAGATTTAAGTTTCGCTTCATAGAATTCCTCAGATATGAATTTACAAATCTCAGGCGTCATCCGGTAGGTTGTATCAAGCAGAAATCCGTACTCCGGATTGATTGTTGCACTTCCGGCTAGAACATGCTCCAAAACACTAAAACCTGAACCGGCTTGATGAGATGCAATGTTCACCTGCGGTAACTGCTGGGGGTCTCCAAGTAAAATAATGTTGCTCGTACTGGAGGAAATTGCCAAAGTATCGGCCAACGAAAGTTGACCGGCCTCGTCTATTATTAGGTAGTCGAAGGTAGCACTATCTTCAAATCCCTCCTTGGCAAAAAACCAAGTAGTACTTGCAACCAGGTTGTAATCTTCGAATAAGTCGTCTGTTTTATTCTTTAAATATTCTACAGATTCACTTTCAATTCGTTCGGTTGGTTTTTCGCTGTAGAGCCTAGCTGCTCTAACAGATGCTAAGTTTTCAGTATCAGCAAATTCGATACTTTTTTTCATGAGGTTGTCTATGGCTGCCCAGCTTTGCGCCGTTACCCCTACCCTTTTCCCTTCAGATAACAAAAACGATATGAGACGAGACCCAGTCCAAGTTTTCCCAGTTCCTGGAGGGCCTTGTATNGCTAAATACGAGTTATCGAGTTCTAATACTGCATTCTTAACATCTTCGAGATTGGCACTCTGAGTTTTGTTTTTCGTTAATGAGATACATTTTGGTTTATCGCCTTTGAGAATAGACATTGCGAGATGATTGTCATTCTTTCCAACAACAATATTTTCAATCAACTCAAATAGGCGATTTTGCTTTGCGCCAGGACCTATATATTTACCAGAGGTCACCATATATGGATCGGAATTGAGTAGTAAATCATTCTCGATAAAGGAGATTGTGGATTTGGCATAGTCAAAATCTGCAATGCTTACTTGCCGGATTTCTCCATCTACATTAATGAAATGCACTTGCCCGCCCTCCTTCCAGCCATCACTAATGTCGAGACTCTGATTTGGGAATTTATACACGACTGCATCTTTAATTCTTTTGCCTCTTTTCCCAATCCGCTCCCTTCTCTCAAGATAAACAAGGCCAGCAATTACAGAAGGGTTTTCGATAGCATCGGAAAATTTAAGTTGTAAACGTTGCCTAAGTTCCACAAGAAATTTTTTATACTCATTTCCCCAATATTCAAGAAGGAAATACATTTGTAGCAATCTCTGTGTCTCGTCATAGAGCATTGCGGCGCTCCTTGATTTCGTCAATAATAATCGCCTGTAACCGCTCTCTCTCAATTTGCGTTTCGCTAAGGTCGTATCCTTCATCATCAATAGATGGAGTTAATGTTTCATTTGGAAGTTTGTCTTGCCTTTTCCTCTCCTTGAGTAACCACTCGTGAAGATCTCGCGTGGCGACAACATCNTCTCGGTTGTAACGGGCGATTCGACCTAAACGCTTCTCGTCTTTTGGAATACCATAAAGTTCAGCGTTTGAGTAAAGTTCATATTCGAAAACAGCCCCTGCTCCCCTCTCAATCGAGCCAGATTCGCTTGGATCATCATCCTGAAAGCCTGTAGAAGGAAGATTACGGTCTTGGCCGCGAAAAAAACCAGCAAGCTTTTCCATTTCCTTTAGGCTAAATGATCGAAAACCTGTCTGCATACTATTTCTTGCTACCGCTAGGAGGTCAACAAAAACTCCTTGGTCTTCAAGCCTCTCAAGACGTTCTAACTCTGGTGGACTATTTTGAAATGCGGATCCTAATANAGCGAGGATACTTGACATNGAATCTGCTTCTTGTGTTATGTCTGCGAGTAACGATCTTTCTGTGTGGTTGTAATGGTAGATACGCATTTGTGGATACTTTNGGAATTTTTCAAAGAAGTAATCAATGATTGCACCTGCCTGCTTTTTCTCTTCGGCCTTGTCATGCGCCCAGTACGCAACGTATTTCCACTCACCATCCTCCTTCTCAATGAATCCAAACAGGAAAATGAGCCCTTCTTCGATACTCCAAAATGGATGCCCTTCAAAATCTAGATAAATATCATGATCGCTCATTTCAGGAAGGTACAGAATACATTGATCTTTTTTCCAGCCTTCACGGTCCAACGCCTTTTCCTCCATTTCTTCCTGTTCGAAGAAATACGCATGGACCTTGTTTGCGTGTTCTGCAATTGATTGAAGCCTAGCTTGTCGCCAAAGCTTAAAGAGTTGATCATCCTCTATTTCAGGGATGATCATTCCTTGTGAATGCCAATCCGCAAGAACAGATCTAAATTCCTTTCCTGACTTAGCTGACCAATTTGCTTTTGCTATCGAGAAATCTTCTTCCAAGCTAGGTGGGAAAGTGCTGTTTAATGTATCGATATCAGCGGAAGTTAAAGAAGCTAACGATGTGATGGTCTCTATTCCTACCTCAACTAGGGAATCTCGGTGTGCTTTTCTGGCACCGGACAGAAACACGAGAGAGTCTTCTCTCTCCCACTGAGGGCGACAGTGAGTGTAGTGGAACTCACAAAACCCGCAGTGCGAGCATTTCACTGGGACCGTTTCCTTAGCGGTATTTGGATCCATAGCTTTCTTTACCTGCCCCTTCAATCGCTTCCAGTACCACCAGTAGTTTCGAACGTTGAAAGATTCCGTTTCGCCTGAACCAAGCAAAACATGCACCTGTCGTGGAAGGATTCCGGTTTTAGCTTCGATTGCCTCTGCATAAAAGAGNAATTGAAGAAGATGCCCTTGTTTCGCTCCTGTTCNGCTTAGCTTAGAGTCAACGGGTTCGTAAACTGTTTGTCCATCTTCATATTCTGTTTGGACAAGAAAATCAGCGACTCCTCTGATTCCATCATGAATGAACGGCATTTGGAAGATTACAGAATAGCTTCCTTCCATTGGGTTCCCTATCCGATCAATCCAGAGGGAAAAGCTTTCATATTCTGCTTCGTTACGCTCTGGGACTTCAAAGACTGAACCAGGGTATTTTGCTTGATAATCCTTTAAGCACAATTGCTCGTGCAGGTCTCCTTTTTTGCGTAACATGTCTGCGAAATCTTCTGGAGGCTCAACTATTCCGGAAGCCAATTCTTTCGTGANTTTTGTTGTTTTNTCGCCTTTCTTTCTATTTTGNGCTTCATCTTTCAATTTGAGCGTCAGATAATGTTCACATTCAAGCCATGCAGTTATTTTAGATGGGGAAAGCATTATCTGTTTTTTAGCCACTGAATTATATTAGTCGCCTGTTGTGACAGATAATCGTCTCACTTTNAGGATTATTAGACTAGACATTTATAAACACTGAGTCGGGCTGAGAGGATTTGAACCTCCGACCTTCGGTCCCCCAGACCGACGCGCTAACCAAGCTGCGCCACAGCCCGTTCAAGTGAATTTTATCGTAGCGATATTCTTCTTTCGTCCCTACTTCTTACCAGAATAGTAGACCGACTCCCTGAATCACNCGCCACCCGAGATAGCCTATTACAGCTGCTACGCCCACCCAGAAGTGCCACGGCACTTTGACTGGTTCTTCTTCAAGCCCATTAGCCATATCTCCGATAATAACTTCTGTTCCACACTGAGGGCACATTCCACCTGCATCTAGAGTCGCCGGGTTAAAGAATTTATCACAGGTATCGCACGATGGCATGATCGCTATTCGCGTCTAATGGCTAAGATTGCGACATCATCCTCAATCGCTTCTCTTGAAAAGTCTCGCGCTGATTCTAATAGTGTTTTCGCTAAAACTTCCGGGGCGATTCCTGGATCTCTTTTGATATGTTGCGCTATTCTATCCTCACCGAAAAGGTCTTCACCATTTCTCACTTCAGCGAGTCCATCGGTATACATGAGTATCATGTCTCCAACTTCCAGTGGAATTTCTCTACTCAGATATGTTGCGTTGGGATTAAGCATTAATAGAGGTCCAGTAGCTTTTAGNGGACGGACTTCACGCTGATGCCATAAAAAAGCAGCCGGGTGACCTGCGGATGCAAATCGAAGCGTCCCAGCTTCAGTATCAAAGACCACTACTACTAGCGAGATGAATTCTTCTATTCTGTCTCCGCCTGCCATTTGTTCATTAAGTTCTTCGAGTGCTTGAGCTGGATCACGAAATTGAGCTAGAAACACTCTCAACAAATATTTAGCTTGAAAGGCAGTGATACTTGACTCGATTCCATGCCCTGCGACATCCCCGACCACTGCAACGAGTCTTGATTCACTTACCTTGAATAGGTCAAAAAAATCACCGGCCATAAGACCAGTTCCTGCTTGATAAATTCTTCCTACCTCAAAACCTGAGAAGTCAGGGAGTTCATCAGGCGCTAATCTCCCTGCCCACGCACGCGGAGCTAAGGTTTCTTGATTTAAAGCTTCCTCTGCTCTCTTTTCCATTTCAAACCGTTCTTCGCTGAGTCGAGCTTCTCGTACGGCATTTCGGTTATAAATTAGTGTGAACGAGGCAGGGATAGCAAGAATTGCGTATATCGCTACGATTGTTATTGTGTCTGTTAGTGCGACGATCAGCGATGCAGTTGCGAGAAGCATATAAACCATGACTGCGTGTAAATCACGACGATAATCGCCTCGTGTAAGTGCAATTGCTTTTCGTTGCGCGACAGAATCTAGTTCTTTCACGTCATGTAGATCAGTTTCAAGTCGGTCCAGAAGACGCAACCTGAGTCGCGCAGATCGGCTCCATGCGTAGGCTGCGCCTACTGATAGGATTGTAAGCCCGATTAGGAATACTGCTTTCATACCCATAGGCTACAGGTGTTCGGCGTTCTAAGCCGTTTTAGTGCTCTCATTACTACCTTTTTTCCTTCACTTTGGCATTTCAGCAGGTTAAGCGCTTACTCGTTTCTGTTTCTAATGCGTATTTTTATAGGTGTTGCACCTAATCCGATGTGTTCTCTTAGTTGGTTTTCTAAATACCGTATGTACGTACGGGGAAGTTTTTTATTAACAAATAATGTAAACGTAGGAGGTTCAGTAGCTCCTTGCGTCGCATAGAGGACTCTAGCGCCTCCAGGCGCTGGGTGAGCGACCTGTGCTTTTCGGATGATAATATTAACTTTTCGTGTAGGAACACGTTGGTTGTAGTTTGTAATGGCATTTGTCAATATTGGATACAGACGATGAACCCCCTTCCCAGAAATAGCTGTTGTTTTCATAATGGGTGGCTCGCCTAGGAAACCTAATTTACGTTCAATTTGCATGNTTAGGAGTTCCCTTTCATCTGTATCTGCAAGTTCCCATTTATTAAAAACGATTACAATCGGACAACCTGCTGCATCTATCCTTTCTGATAGCCTTTGATCCTGATGAGTTACTCCAATAGTTGAATCAATGACCAGAAGNGCTATGTCAGCTTTATCAATCGCATTCAGTGCCCTAACAAGCGAGTAGTATTCGGTGTCCTCCGAAATCCGAGCTTTGCGACGCATACCTGCAGTATCCACAAACTTTATCGTTCCTATCTGTGTCTCAACGACCGTATCAATCGCATCGCGTGTTGTTCCGGCCTCATCGTGAACGACTGCGCGATCTTCTCCTATGAGCGCATTGAAAAGTGTTGATTTACCTACGTTGGGTCGACCTACGATAGCGACAGAAACAACATCGCTCTTTTCTTCCTCGTCTTCGCCTATCGAGTCCACATTATCCTCTGGCATACCAGCTATTAATAGATCAAGTAGGTCGGCTGTTCCTCTGCCATGCAGAGCAGAAACAGGGTTTGGTTCTCCTAGCCCTAAAGATAGATACTCCCACATCCCGACTTCATGGTTAACGTCATCAACCTTATTTGCGACAAGAAACGTTGGTTTCTCTCTACTCTGAAGGATGTCCGCTATCAATACATCCTCTATCGTCGGGCTTACCCGTGCATCCACGACCAATATAGTTACATCAGCTTGGTTGATTGCGAGTTCTGACTGCTCGCTAACTTTGTCATCTATTCGTTTTTCACCTTTAGATTTTGGAAGCCAACCACCTGTATCGATAAGCGTGAACTCGCAACCGGCCCAATTCACTTCAAATTCGTTTCGATCTCTTGTGACTCCTGGTCGTTCTTCGACTATCGCTTCGCGTCGACCTATTATCCTGTTGACTAAAGTCGATTTACCAACATTTGGTCTTCCCACAACTGCGACTGTTGGCTTAGCCATGATTTGCCCCTAATGCTCTTTTAAGAGCTATCCCATCGGTCGGTATTACCTCAACCTGTCTAGGAAGGTCAGCAGGCTCTAACCCATCCAAGAATTTCCCTTGGGAGAGACAAACATCCGGCAGGAGGTATCTGTGTCCCTGAGGTTCCCTTGCAAGCGCATTTGCGATATCTTCTCCAACCAGCAGACCAGCCACTGCTACATTTCCACCAAAAAAATTGTTCTTCACTGGAATTATTCTTACGTCTTTAGCCCCTAGGGTTTCAATAAGTGGTCTTAGCGTCTGCGCTCCGTATTCACCAGTGAGTATCCCTATTGGGCTTTTCTCTCGCTTTCTTAAAATCAGATTTTGACTTGGGTTTCGGACCGACCTGTAACCTGCGGCAGGAGCACCATCTACCCATGCGAAAAACCCTGCTGCAGTGTTAGTGGGCTCATTTACTTCTCCCTTGAATTCACGTTCAAATGTTCGGACTATTCCTACCCCATCTTCGTACATATCAAAATTGTCATATTCACTAGTTCCCGGAATTGGCCGTTCCGCTACAAGGTAAAATTCATCTGCTGCGTGCACGATATTTCGCCCTGTTTCCTTGTTAATAATTGTTTGCCATTTCTCAACGATATTGAGGACATTGATTGCTTCACTTTTTGTATGAGGACGCATTCGTTTTTCGTTTGAATGCTTACTGACTCCAAGAGGGACTACACATACAGATTTTAGTGACAGGTAGCGTTCATAGATTGTGCACAATGTATCTTCAAGTATTAGTGCGTCATTAATTTCTGGGCATACAACTATTTGACCATGAATCTCTATGCCATGCTCCAAGAGCGCATCAAGCCAACGCAAGCTAGGGCCACCTCTTCGGTTTCGAAGCATTTCATTTCTGATAAGGCTATCTGTCGCATGGATGCTGACATTCAATGGTGATAGCCCTTCTTCAACGACTCGTTCCAAGTCAGATTCTGTGAAACGAGTTAATGTTGTAAAGTTTCCATACAAAAATGACAGTCGATAGTCATCGTCCTTGAGGTATAGGCTTTTCCGCATGCCTTTTGGTAATTGGTAAATGAAACAGAATTCACAATGGTTATCACATGTGCGTATTTGGTCAAAAACTGCGGAGTGAACTTCTAATCCTAAAGGCTCCCCCGGCAACTTCTGTATCTGAACGTCTATTTCTATCCCACCTCTTCTAATGGAAATATCCAAATGGGGTTCGTCAGTCAAAATTTGATAGCGAATAACGTCTCTAAGAGTTTCTCCGTTCAGTGAAAGAATTTCATCATCTACTGAGAGACCAGCGTTATACGCTGGAGAGTCATCAAAGACATTAATCACTCGTGCTGTAGCCATAACTAAAGGGTATTCGCCAAAACATGGGAAAAGATGAATAGAAGGTGATGTGACCGAAATATCTTCATATTTCTGCAGAAATTCAGTTGTGATAAGCCACAATGTGTATATGACTATTACTAAGGTTTTGCTTGCTGCCCCAAGAGGTTTTTGTGCAGGAGTTGAGATGGCAATCAAAGCTTTGACATGGATGGTTCGCGCTTTCCCATCTCCGGTTTATTGCTACCATGAAATTGTTCATAATAAAATTGTCGTAGAACGTTTTGAAGCTCTTGGAGTCATTTTTATTGATGACATTAACGATGTACCGATTGGTGCTCCCGTTATGCTCAGCGCTCATGGATCCGCACCACACGTTGTTACAAAAGCCCGAGAGGACGGAGGTTTCGTCGTGGATGCGGTGTGCCCTTTGGTGACGAAAGTTCATCACGAAGTAAAGGTTAGATCGCGAAAAGGCCACCAAATCATCTACATAGGCCATGAGGGTCATGAAGAAGCAGTCGGAACTATGGCCGTTGCTCCATCATCAACGCATAGAGTAGAATCAATAGCTGAACTGAGTTCACTTCCAGATTTTGAGACACCTGTCTCGCTTCTGGCCCAGACAACACTTAGCCATCGCGATTGGTCCTCAATTCTATCTGCGGCGAAAGATCAGTTTCCAGAATTATCAGTTCCTGGTCGCAGCGATCTGTGTTTTGCAACAACGAATCGTCAAGGAGCATTGATGGACATAGCTGGACAGTGTGACAGCCTAATCGTCATCGGCTCCTCCAATTCCTCTAACACGCGAGCTCTGGAGCGTTTAGCTATTGAAGCGGGATGCAAGGACGTACACAGGATCAATAAAGCCCTAGAAATTCCCTTGCCNCTTAAAGGTATTATTGGAGTCACAGCTGGAGCTTCGGCTCCAGAAGAACTAGTTCAGGAAGTTCTTGACCTTCTTGCTCCCGAAAACGGTGTTGAGGAAATTCATTACGTTACGGAAGAAGAGTACTTCCCTCCACCAAGAGAGCTACGTAATCTCATTAACGCAGTNGGTTTTTTTGCTGGCCTAGGGCTTTCAACTTCAAGCCGGTCACAGGAAAGTGAGGATCGCTTAATTGGTGCATCTGAAGTCCTCAGGTCCTTAGTTTAATCATTAGTGTTAGGGCAGCCTGCTTTACGCTGAGCATTATCAAAAAGCTCCTGAAGTATTATGTGCAAATCCTCTGAACACTTTGTGAGCTCTGACCTTGACACTCTTTTAGATCCTTCTTTGGGCTGTGGTGCAGGGATAGGGTCACCGTAAACGATAACGACTTTNCGCGGTTTCGGGATGTAANTCCCCTTGGGCATTGCNAGCTCTGAGCCCCCTATTCCTACGGGAAGTATGGGNGCNTTAGTTTTTGCAGAAAGCCAAACGGCTCCATCTAGCATGGGGAAAACAGTTGACCCTGATTTCCGCTCTCCTTCTGGAAAAACTGCAAGTGCTTTCCCCTCCTTAAGAGCTTTTAGTGATGCATCAAGAGCTAATTTATCTGCACGGGAGTCACGATCAAGAGGAATCATTCCGCAACCTTGTAGAAACCAAGCTGAGAATCTATTTGTCATCAAAGACCCTTTCCCTAGATAGTGAAGGCGNCGTTGAAAGAATGCCCCGACCATGGGAACGTCTAAATTACTTCGATGCACAGGAGANACGATAACTGGACCTTTTTTNGGTAATGCCTTAGCGTTTCGNACGAAAAGCCGAAAATAAAGAAAGAATGCTGTNCTAGCAGCNTATTTNACAAAACAATAGGCTAGGAATGACGATTTCGTGGGACCTTTTTCTATTTTCGTACGTGCATCGCTGAGTGCTTCAGACATTGAATTTCCTCAAGATTTCCTCTGCTACCTCGTTTANCGTTTTATCAGTTGTATCGACGATTATTGCATTTGAACTTACTGAGAGAGGAGAGTCAGCACGTGAACTATCTATCTCATCGCGACCCTTAATTTCCGTGAGTATTTCTTCAAGCGCTCTTCCGGATTCAAGGCTACGCCGTCGCGCCCTTTCTTCNGGTGTTGCAGTTACGAACACTTTCAGNTTTGCCCTTGGGAACACTACTGATCCGATATCTCTTCCNTCTAGGACTCCCCCACCTCTTTCCCGAGCCCAACTTCTCTGCGCNCGCCTGAGAATAGCGCGTACACCAGGATTTGCTGCTACGTAGCTAACTATGGCGTTTACTTCTGCACTTCGAATTAAATCGGTTGCATCGCTTCCATTTACGAGAACTCNTTGCCCGTCAAATTCAATNTGCGTGCCATCAGCTATTTGTGTTACTGCTTGATAATCTTCGGGATTAACTTTTGCAGCTAACGCTTCCGCAGCCACACTTCTGTACATTGCGCCGGTATCAAGGTATTCGAGACCCAACTCTTTAGCTACTAGTTTCGCTAACGAGGACTTGCCNGAACCCGCTGGACCATCGATAGCCAATACGTCCAAATCTTGATCTCCTTCTAACCGGAGGGCATCAATGTATTCATAGAAGTTCGGACAGGTTTTCGCAACACAGTTTGGATCATCAATCCAAACTCCCTCAGTTAGAAGTCCTAAAACAGTAAAGGCCATAGCTATTCTATGGTCATCGTAAGCATGAACTTGAGTTCCTACTGGATTACTTGGTTGGATTGTGAACCCGTCTTCTTCAATATTTGCTTCGACTCCCAGTTTCTGAAGCTCGGTAACAATAGCGTTTATCCGGTCAGATTCTTTATGCTTGATGAACCCTATCTCGGTGACTGTCACTGCACTGGTCGCATATGGAGATATGGCGGCAAGAGTAGGAGCTGTATCAGAGAAATCCTTCATTGAGACTTCAACCCCTTTTAATGGAGTATCTGCAGATACTCCAACAGAGTTTTCGCCCAAAGANACTTTTGCACCCATTTCTTGAAGAATTTTTGTGAACCTTAAATCACCCTGAATAGAGTCTTTCCCAATGCCGTGAACAGTTACGCTCCCTTTACTAGCAGCTGCAGCAGCGAAGAAATACGAGGCAGTTGAAGCGTCGGTTTCAATTTCATAGTCACGCCCCCTATAACCTGTCGGGAGAACAGTAAAAGAACCTTTCTTTGAGGAGTCTATTTCTGCCCCAAATGCCTCCATCATCTTGACGGTCATCTTGATATAGGGAAGGGAAACTGCATTCCCTGTCAGAGTAAATGTTATTTGTTCAGGCAAACATGGAGCTACTAGTAGAAGCGCTGACAGGTATTGGCTTGATGTCTCACCATTAATCTCTATGTCGCTAACTTCTAGTTTGGAACCATCGATTATTAGAGGTAGGCGCATTAAATCTTTGTCATACGACACCTTAACGCCTAGATTACTCAGGGCGATCAAAAGGTCAGTCTGGGGACGCGTCCGAATTTGTTCATCTCCATCTATCCCTACTGGTTCTTTGACAAGGGCTGCGAGCGCAAGCATAAACCTTGCTGTGGTTCCACTTTGGCGAACCCACAATGAGTCGCTAGGGGTTTTCAAATTCCCTTTAGAACCATGTACAACTATTTTCGCTACTGATTCATCTGCCTCAAACTGGATTCCAAATTCTTCAAGGCATCCAATCATAGCAAGAGTATCTTCAGCAAATAAGGCCCTTTTTAACGTTGAGGTTCCTTGTGCAAGGGATGCTATAACCAACGCTCTATTCGTAATGCTTTTTGAGCCGGAAAGCTCAAGTTCTAGCTTTGGTGGCTTTTTTAAAGAATCGACTTTAAGCATTAGGAGTCCATAGCTCTCACTGATGGCCGATAACCATTCGCCATCAGGCCTCCCATAAGCCTTTCGCTCTTTTCGAGAGGCACTACCATAATAACTACGCCTTTTTGGCCTTCACTTGAATGTGCAATTTCAATATCATAAATATTGACATCAATATCAGTTGCGAGCCGTGTAAGACTAGCAAGCTCACCTGGTTGATCAAGCACTGGAACCCGAACAATTGCAAGATCGATATCTTTTGGCACACCAGTTGGAAGGTTTATGCGGGCTGTTCGCGCCTCTTCAAGTCGCCCCAGTAGAGCTGATTTATTTTCCTCAGTAATTAAGGTTTTTGTCTCTGCCAATGAGCTAATCACTTCATCAATTACCGAGAGGATTGCTTCAGCATTATCAATACAAATATCCGGCCAAATATTGGGATTACCTCCAGCAATACGAGTCATATCCCGGAAACCCCCTGCTGCGAGACGAAGTAAGGACCGGTGCTCTTGAGAATGAGTGTTTGCGATTCGCATTAGAGACCCTGCAGCAAGATGTGGTACATGCGAAACGATCGCAACGAGCTCATCGTGAGAATCTGGATCTGTAACGACTACATCTGCACCTAATGAAATCACGGCAGATTGTACAATTTCGAAACAACTATCATCGCTGCCATCCTTTGGAGTGAGGACCCAAGCGGCACCGCGAAATAAATCTGCTCTCGCCCCTCTAATCCCCTCTTGTTCACTACCAGCCATAGGGTGACCAGGAATGAATCTTGTGTCCTCAACCTGCTTAACTATTGAACCTTTCACACTGCCGACGTCAGTAACGGACTTTGCCCCCTCTTGAAAGGCTCGGTGGACAGAGTCAGCTATGGAAGCAACAGGAGTAGCGACGAACACGATTTCGCAATCCTTCATGGAACCCTCATCATTGATAGCCCCCATATCAAGAGCTTCGTGTACTCGTGAAGGGTCATTATCGCTGCCAATAACTTCCCACCCTTCTTCGCGAAGGGCTAAACCAATTGATCCGCCTATTAGCCCGAGCCCAATAACCCCTGCTTTCTTCTGCATTTTTCCTCTCAGAATCCTACGACTTAGAAAATTACCTCATACGAGATGCTACTTCGTCTTTCTCGGAAGAGGCATTTAATTTTCGTTAAGCCTGCAATTTCTTATCATTCGGTTATCTGCTCGACTTCAAAATGTAGTAATTCCATCGTAGTTAACTCTCTCCACTGGCCTGATTGAAGCGCATGATCAACCAAATTCCCAATGCGTGTTCGAATTAGTCGTTCCACAGGGTGCCCTATCATTTCAAACATTCTTCGAACCTGCCTGTTTCTACCCTCGTGAATAACAATTCGGACTACCCCATCCTGAAGCTGGGAAACCCGTGCAGGGGATGTGAGTCCGTCATCTAGTTCGATACCTTCACGAAGCTTTCGTAAACCACCTCTTGCTATTTTCGTTTGAACCTTTACTAAATACTCTTTCTCAACACCATGTGAGGGATGAGTTAGGCGGTAGGTTAAGTCCCCATCATTGGTTACTAAAATTAAACCTTCCGTATCTTTATCTAATCGACCTACCGGATACACTCGTGGTTTCTGAGGAAGCAAATCAACAACTGTTTGGCGCCCTTGAGGGTCATTGGCAGTTGAGATCACGCCTAGAGGCTTATGCAGGAGGTAGTAGACAAAATCTGGTCTTACCCGAAGAGGCACTCCGTCAAATAACAATTCATCTTCGTGTCTATTCACACGTTGCCCGATATGAGCTATTTCACCGTTGACAATGATTCGTTCATCGAGAATGTAGTTTTCAACCATTCTCCTGCTCGCCAAACCGATACTTGCTAAAACCTTTTGAAGCTTTTCTTCAGTCGGTTTGTCAGTTGGCACCGATTTTACCCCAGAGATGAATCATCGTTGGATAGACCTGCTTCCTTATCGGATACCTTAGATTCAGTATTTTCATCGTATTGATCGGGTCGGAGACCTCCTTCTAAAGCTTCAACAACATCAGCCCCTGGAACGAAGTCCGCTAGAGGAGGAAGATCGGAAATGCCATTGATTCCCAAACGTTCAAGGAACAGAGATGTAGTTCCAAATAAGACAGCGTTACCGGGTCCAGGGTCTATTCCTACTTCGCCGATATACCCTCGCTGTTGCAAGGTACGCACTACTGCATCAACGTTTACCCCTCGTATAGATGATATTTGCATTCTTGATATGGGTTGTTTATAGGCAACTATCGCTAACGTCTCAAGTGCTGCTGCTGATAATCTTGACGTTTGCCCATCTAGGACGAATCGTTCAACGTACGCTGCCATTGAAGGGTCTGTTTGGAAGCGATATCCACCAGCTACATTTGCGAGTATAAAACCACGATTATCATTTTTATAGCTCTCTGTTAATTCTTTGCAGATTTTCTCAACTTCTGTTTTNGGGATTTCTAAAAGCTGGGCTAGCAGACTAGCTTCAACAGGCATGTCTGAGACAAGCAGGATTGCTTCTATAGCTTTTCGGCATTCTTCTGTCTGCATTTAGCCCTCGTACGAATTTATGTCGGCGAATTCGGTGCCCTGATCAGACCCCAACCAACTGATAGTTAAATCTCCGAAAGTTTCAATTTGTGTGAGGTTAACGATTCCCTGCTTGTAAAGCTCTAAGACAGCGAGGAAGTAGACGACAACCTCGACACGATCAACAGTTGATCGTGTAAGGTTCCTAAGCGTAGTTTTCCCTATACTAGGAAGTTCCTCGATTAGGAACTCTACTGTCTCAGCTACAGTAAGTTTGACTGGCGCTACATGGAAAAGGTCGAGTTGTGGTTTGGGAGCGGTTGCTCGAAGGTAGGCCTCGTTAATAGCTATCGGGGTTACCCCTTCAAGAAGGTCAGGCATGAGCCCTAGGAACTGCTCTTCCATTCCAACGAGTCGGGGGAAGGACAGAGATGCATCAATAGTCAAAGCTTTTAGTGCCTGAGATGCGTCCTTAAAGGTTTTGCACTCAAGTAAGCGGGCTAGAAGTAAATCTCGTTCTTCCCATAGCGCGAGTTCTTCCTCTAAATCTAAGTCTGATGCGTCAGGGAGAAGTCTCCGACTTTTAAGCTCTATGAGAGTAGCTGCTATCAAAAGAAACTCGGTCGCTACAGCTAAATTGACACCTTCCATACGCTGAATTTCATCGAGATATGCTTCGATAATTGCTCCTAGTGAAACCTCATATAGATCGACTTCATCCTGCAAAATCAAGTGAAGCAACAAATCAAATGGTCCTGCAAAAACCGGTGTTTCTACTTCATAACTCACGGCATAACTCTAGACCTTCTAGAGGAGTTGCGAGGGCATATGCCCCCATATTTTTGATTTTCTCAACCGGTTAGGATTCGGCCTTCTGGCGCATATTCCAATATCGTAAGAATATGAGCATCTCAGTATGCTGGTTTCGTAAAGACCTTCGCCTCAGTGACAATCCTGCATGGAAAAGCGCATGCAACGAAGGGGAAGTTATACCTATTTTCGTAATTGAACCCTTGCTTATGGCAGCTTCATCACAGCGAAAGAGAGATTTGTTGCTAGCAAATTTAATGTCCTTACAAGCTGAGTTGGAATCAATAGGCGGCTACTTACTAACTATTAATGGGCCGGCGAAGGCAGTGCTTCCAGGTCTACTGAAAAAATGGAAGGTTAACGCACTACATTTCAACAACGACCAGTCCCCAGCTAGTAAAAAACGGGACGAAGATATCTGTACTCAAGTCGATATTAGGATTGAACGGCATTGGGGAAATCTACTACATGCCCCTGGCACAGTTATCGCAGGGTCAGGTACAGTCCATAAAGTATTTACACCTTTCTTTAAAAAATGGTCAACCATCGACATTATTCCAGCCTTCAAGCCACCCACTGCAAGTTTCTATCCCCAACCTCAAGAGAAAGACCCCCTTCCAGAGTTAGTTGAGACCCCTTCCAGCCCAATTGGGAGTCGTGGAGCTCACCAACGTTTGGAAGCTTTCCTAAATAAAATTTCAGACTACGAAATTCATAGAGATTTCCCTAGTATCAATGGAACATCTCTTCTCTCCTCCGCTCTACATTTTGGGACTATAGGTCCGAGAGAAATTCTTGATTACACGAATCTAAGGGCTGAAGAATCTCAAGCTTTTGTGCGCCAGCTTGCTTGGAGAGATTGGTACGCGCATCTAATGGATTCNTCTCCCNGTATTGTCAATTCTCCTGCAAATCCAGTCTATGAGAACATCCAATGGCGCAATGACTCTAATGACTTCGATCGCTGGGTTCAGGGAAGAACAGGTTATCCAATCGTTGATGCTGGAATGAGAGAGCTTGAAGAAACCGGATTGATGCACAACCGCGTCCGTATGATATGCGGATCTTTTCTTGTAAAGCATTTACTCATTGATTGGAGATGGGGAGAGAAGTATTTCCGTCACATGCTACTTGATGGAGACACTTCACAAAATGTGGGAAACTGGCAGTGGGTTGCAGGTACCGGTTTTGATGCNGCTCCCTACTTTAGGATCTTTAATCCAATCCGCCAATCAGAAAAGTTTGATAAAGACGGTAAGTATATTCGCAAGTGGCTTCCTCAGCTCTCTGGTTTGTCCTCAAAGGAAATTCACTGCCCGTGGATTTCTACTNCAGAGACCCTAATACAGAANCGCGTTGAGCTCGGCAAAGACTACCCANACCCGATTNTTGATCATGCCTTTGCGAGAGAGCNGTGTNTNGAAGTCTATAAAACAGCGCGCACTATCGGAAATCAATAATCAATTCCGATACAGACCATACATTCTCCTCGCTCATGTGAAGCAACGGCTGCTTCATTGTCTTTATCTGTCTGATATTGTGGAGAAGTTGATCTCTTCAATCTGTCGTCGGTGGCTTTCCCATCTTGTGTAATTGCAAAAACACTATCTTTCCATTCGTCATTATTATTTGACCAGCTAAATGCCAGGTCAATAAAGGTTTCAGAGATTGCAGAATCAATAAGCTGAAGCGACGATTTAAGAATCTCAANTGTTANNGAAGCNTCNTGAGNCTTTCCTGTTGTGTATCCCTGCGGAAAGTCTAGGAACGCAGCTCTTGGCATCCTGACAGCCTGGGTAATNTCCNTAGCNGTGGAAATCCCAACAGTCNCTATTCCTGCAGTCTCAAGTTGGTGCGATANCAAACCCACGGTTTGATGNCATACAGGTCAGACTGGGACCAGTAGCACGACATCAATTTCTTCNTCTAGGCATCTTTGGACAAGCGGAGGCGCTAAGTCNTCGGTAACTGCTCTTTGTGAGTATATTCCCCCCATACAGGTGAAAAGATTATCAGCAAGCGAACCGATAAAGCCTTCATCAGCGAGAGCANGAAGTCCCTCAATTGGAAAAACTACATTTATGTCTTCTCTTGCCCCGGTCAGATCATACGCAAAGTGTGTTGCTCTTAGCTCAGATGTTTCAGCGTCTGATGGTATTGCCCTATACGACGTGTCATCTTTGAAATGAAATGCAATTTGTCCAGCTTTGTATATCCCGCCTGTCGCTATCAACCCAACTTTACATTGACTAAGAGGTTTATCTAGACGATGAAAGGGCGCAATNTCCGCTCTGGTGTGCCATTGATACTGCTCGTAGCCGAGAGCCTTATAGGTTGCCGTTATTCTTTGAATGTAATTAATAGGTGGCTGCTTTTCGCCTGTCATAGTTTGATACTAGCTGGGACATCCTACGAATTTTGATTATCAGTGGCGCATTTTCTGCATTATGTGACCTAACCTTAAGAAAATGGCTAGGGTTTTCAGTGGCATACAACCGTCAGGAGAATTGCATCTTGGCAATCTTCTAGGCGCGCTTGTCAATTGGGTTGATCACCAAAAATCTCATGATGCCGTTTATTGCATCGTTGATTTACATGCACTTACTCTTCCGAAAGATCCTGAAGATTTAAGGAGTAGCTCTCTTGAACTCGCCCAGTTATTGATAGCTGTCGGGCTTGATCCGGACAAATCAATTCTTTTCATGCAGAGCCATGTTCCGGAGCACCCCCAACTTGCTTGGTTGATGGAGTGCACCGTTAGTTTTGGAGAACTTAATAGAATGACTGCTTTCAAAGATAAGTCTGGGCGTAATGAGTTTATTTCAGGTGGNTTATTTACTTATCCTGCTCTGCAAGCTGCAGATATCCTTTTGTATGACACAGATTTAGTTCCTGTTGGGGATGACCAACGGCAGCACATCGAAATAACCCGTGACATCGCCGAAAGATTTAATAGCCGTTTCGGAGACACTTTCGTGGTTCCAGAGCATGTTATTCCGCCTGCAGGAGCACGAATTATGGATCTGCAATATCCTGAAAAAAAGATGTCTAAGTCGGAGGCATCGCCTGCAGGGACAATAAATGTGCTTGAAAGTCAAGAATCAATCANCAAAAAAATAAAGAGAGCTGTTACTGATAGCGATGGAGAAGTGCGATTNGATGTCGATGAAAAACCCGGAATATCTAACCTTTTATCTATTCTTGCGGCNTCAACATCATCAACGCCCGAAGATACTGCCCTTTCATACAGCAGGTACGGCGACCTCAAAAACGATACTGCTGAAGCTGTTATAGAGTTGCTTCGCCCCATTCAAGAACGATTCCGAGAGCTTAAATCTGATCCGGCCGAGACAAATCGTTTGATGCAATTGGGCTCTTCAAAAGCTCAAGAAATTGCCTCGGTAACTCTTGAACGAGCTAAAAATAACATTGGGCTACTTAAACCCTGAAGCTTTAGCTCTCAGTATTTGCAGCGTATAAGGCAATGGCCAAACTAGTAGCCACGTTCAACGAGTCAACATTATTTTGCATAGGTATCCGCGCTATACAATCTGCAACCGAAAGTGAATCGTCGCTAAGACCATAACCCTCTGAACCGATCATAAAAGCTAATGGGCGACTAAGACTGCTAATAGCCGACGTCAACTTTTGGGCATTGGCATTGGGCGTTAAGGCAATTGTCTGAATACCACTTTCCCTGAGATCTGTAACTGTTTTGGGAACGGAAGGAACTTGTGCGTGGGGCACAGAAAATACCTGCCCCATTGAAACTCTAACTGCCCGCCTGTAGAGAGGGTCACATGATTGGGGGTCGAACAAAACTGCGTCAACTCCGAAGGCTGCCGCATTCCTCATGACCATACCCATATTTGTTGGATTTTGTACACTTTCGGTTATCACAGTCAATTTGGCTTCTTCTACNAGTGCTAAAGGGTCCCTCTGTGGAGGTCGAAGAAATGTAGCTATAGGNTCCTTTAAGTTTGGGCGTCCAGTAATCGCTTCCAGAACTTCNGGCGAACATCTATANTAATTACATTCTTTAGGGATAGCAGCGAGTTGAGTCTGATCAAATTTTTCGTTGACGATTAATGTCAAAATCACGTGCCCGACAGCTAAAGCCCGATTGATGACTATCACTCCTTCACCTATAAAGTAAGGTGCCATATCTCCACCTTCTTTTTCTCGAATCTGTCGTAACTTGTGATTNCTCAAACCTATGAAATCAGCTACCCGCTCATCATCTGGGCTACTAATGAAAAACTCTTTCATGCCCGATCTGCTTCCGACAAAATAATAAAGAGAGAAGGATCTAAGGTAGATTCGTCGAGCCTTTTATGATGATCGCGCGCCCAGACAATTGCAATTCTGTTACTCTGTGCTTCCATCAGNAGATTNGCGCCTATTTCTGGATGACGAACATAAACAGCTATTCTGTGCGATAAAGATTTTGGACTGTTCCGACTCCATGCATCAATTCTGCGCAGCCCAACCACCGAAGCAACGCAAGTAGCTAGGACTCTGCCAGTCAATCCAAATCNAGATTGAATCTTTCCTACATCATGCAAGGCACATGCTACGAGTAAATCAGGTGCAGGCGTAGTCTCAGACGAAGCTATTAATTTCTTTACATTTCTGAAACTATGATTCTTATCGATTCTCTTTTGGGCGTTAAAGAGACTCAANTCTTTGGAGTTTAAAAGCGANAGGAGTTCATCACTTGCGNTACTTTTTTTGGTTGGCAGNGCAGAGAAGAAAAGTCTNTTCAATAAATGACNANCTGANCCGAAATGAGCGTTCATAGTAGTGTCGCTCTGGGGTGAGCAGACCTATAAGACTCAATNAGCCGGTCTCTGGAAACTTTAGTGTAAATCTGAGTAGTAGTTATGCTGGAGTGACCNAGGAGTTCTTGNACNGTCCTTATATCAGCTCCATGTTCTAACATGTGGGTTGCGCAGCAATGTCGGAGCGTATGCGGTGATAANTTCGAACCCAGCCCAACCTTAGCGCCATACTTTTTTACTATGCCCCAGCCTCCCTGCCTACTGAGTCGAGTACCTCGTGTATTTAGGAAAAGAGCTTCGCTATCCCTTCTTGATTTCCATTCTTTTGGCTCGAATGAACCTCTGCCTTCGGGCTCCAGCCAAGCATTCAGCGCTTTCATTGCGAATCTTCCCACAGGTACGATACGTTCTTTATCTCCCTTCCCTAGGACCTTGATCAGGTTATCTGCATGATCAAGGTCTCCTAGTGAAAGATTGACTACTTCAGTTATCCGGGCACCTGTACCATAGAGAACTTCTAGTATGGCACGATCTCGTCTTGCGGAGGGGCTATCTCCTTCAATTGCTGCCAATAGCTCATTTACTTCTTCTACACTTAGCGCCTTTGGCAGTCCTTTAGNCACTCGGGGCAGTTCTATATTTTTTGTTGGGTTATCCATCCGGAGCCCTTCAATATCCATAAACATATAAAGTGAACGAACTGAAACCATTGTCCTAGTTATTGTTGCATCAGAATAATCGGCAGCTTGGAGACTCCTAAGAAATCGTATGGCATCGTTCTCTCCCAATGTCTGGATAGATANGCCATTATCGTTGATCCAATCAATTAGTTTATTCAGATCCCGTTTATAGGCTGCAAGAGTTGTGTCGGCCCTTCCTTTTTCCACGCTTAGCCATAATAAAAAATCAGATATTATATGTTTGTCTGAAAGCGATTGGTCATTCATTTAGGTATTGCATCGCTAGAGATATTCCTATGATCGTTTTAGCGTCAATGATAGAGCCTGTTGAAACGAGTGTTAACGCCTGNGAAAGTGGTACTCGCTCAATGACCATATGTTCTTCTTCGACCCCCTGCCTGTTATCCGGCACCTCTTCACAATCAAGCGCTAGGTAGCAGTATGAATANTCGTCACAAAAGCCNGGACTATTAAAAAACTGTGCGATTTCAACTAACTTCTCAGTGGATAAACCGACTTCCTCTTGCAACTCTCTGTGAGCGGTTGCTTCTGGTGGTTCATCGGATACATCTCTTTTGCCTGCGGGAATTTCTAGAAGGTGGCTGCCAGTTGCTGGCCTGTACTGCTTGATCATCACTATTTCAGACTTGATAATCGGCACTATNCAAACAGCGCCGGGGTGACGAGTAATTTCTCTTTTTATCTCTTCTCCATTTGGACCAAGAAAATCNGATTCGAANACAGAGGTTACTTTTCCTTCAAACTTCAGCCGCTCATTTANTAGTTTGAATTCGGACATTACTCTTTCAACGGATAGATTGTGTTTCGTCTAAATTGAGCAGTTGCGGATTCCGTCCGGCNGCTCTAACTGCAACTGCCGAAATGAANGCATNNAATAAGGGGGCTGGCCGGTCTGGCCTGCTTTTAAACTCTGGGTGAGCNTGTGTCCCCACCCAAAACGGATGTGTTGGCAACTCAATGAACTCNACCAGCCGCCCATCNGGGCTNTCTCCGGANCATACAAATTCGCTNTCATCAAACCTNTGCCTGAACTTCGGGTTGAACTCATACCGATGTCTATGNCGTTCAGAAACGACTGTTTTACCGTAGGCAGTAGCAACCTGTGATCCTTCCACAAGTTCAGCAATGTATGCGCCTAAACGCATTGTCCCNCCCATATCAGTTACTTCTCTNTGGGATTCCATAAGGTCAATCACAGGGTGCTGTGTGGTTGGATTAAATTCAGTTGAATGNGCATCAGCTAAACCCAGGACATTTCGTGCGTATTCAATTGTCATAACTTGCATGCCTAGACACAATCCAAGGCATGGGATTTCGTTAATGCGGGCGTAACCAACGGCAGCAATTTTTCCTTCGATTCCCCTTTCACCAAAACCACCAGGTACTACGATGCCATCTAAATCTTTAAGCCGACCTGCAGCTAATAAACCCTCAACATCTTCTGCCTGAATCCAGTCAATCTCAACATTGGTACCTGCATGTATACCAGCATGATTTAGCGATTCGACAACCGATAAGTAGGCGTCTATCAGAGTAACGTATTTCCCTATTAATCCGACTCGNACGGAGCCTTTGGCTGATCTTACTTTCGTGACAAGNGATTTCCACTTNNCTAAATCAGGATCAGGGGAATCAATTTGAAGAATGTCGCANAAGAAATCATCAAGTCCCTCTTCATGAATTACTAGAGGGATCTCGTAAAGAGAATCNGCATCTGCAGCATTCACCACTCCCTTGAAGGGGACGTCGCAGAGATTTGAGATCTTTCTTTTTAAGTCNTCATTTATTGGCTCTTCACTTCTACACACAATTGCATCAGGCTGAATACCCCTACTTCGNAGCTCAGTAACTGAGTGTTGGGTTGGTTTCGTTTTCTGCTCCCCAGATGGTCCGATGAAAGGGACTAGCGTCACGTGAACGTAACATACATTCTCTCGGCCTATATCCAAACGAAACTGTCTGATAGCTTCTAGAAATGGCAGAATTTCGATGTCNCCTACTGTGCCACCAATCTCAGTTATGACGACGTCAACGTCATCTTGAGATAGAGATGAAATTCGTTGCTTTATCTCATCAGTGATGTGGGGAATGACCTGTACTGTTTTCCCCAAGTAATCTCCTCTGCGTTCTGATGCAATTACTGCTGAGTAAATCGAACCAGTTGTGGCATTGGAACCGCGTGAAAGATTCTCATCAATGAAACGCTCATANTGTCCAAGATCAAGATCGGTTTCGCCACCATCGTCTGTAACGAAGACTTCTCCATGTTCATAAGGATTCATCGTNCCAGGATCGACATTCAAATAAGGGTCGAGTTTCTGCATTGTCACTCTTAGACCTCTTGACTTAAGAAGCCTCCCTAAGGCAGAGGCAGTGATTCCTTTTCCAAGAGAACTAGCTACTCCACCCGTAACAAAGATATGTTTGCTCACGGGATTCCATCTTAACGGCGTCTTACCATCTCGCGTTGGATAATTGAATTATGTCTTGNATCATTTAGCATTTTCAAGGAGTTCAATTGCATGTTTCTGAGCNTTCTCGCTATCAGGTGAGCCGGACAGCATTCGCGATATCTCGATAACACGCTTGTCATTATTTAGTGACTGAATTTCAATAGAGGGCAAATCACTACCGTCGTTTTTCGTTACTTTAATATGAGTATCAGCAAACGATGCTACTTGTGCAAGATGAGTGACTACTAAGACTTGCCTATCCACCGAAAGCTTTTTCAAGCATTTCCCGACCTCTAAAGCCGTTTGCCCACCTATTCCTGAATCAACTTCGTCAAAGACTAAAGTCTCTGGTTCTGTTGAGAGGACAAGTCTTGCGGCTAAAGTCGTTCTCGCTAATTCTCCGCCCGACGCCACTTTGTTNAGTGGCAGTAACTTTTGNCCAGAGTTGAGCGATACGTATATAGCGATATTCTCTCCCGCTACTCCATTAACTTGAAATTCGACTTTCCCCTTAGGCAGAGATAGTTCATGGAGGTATTCTTCTATTTCACTAGCAACTTTTGGAGCTGCCTTTTTACGCTTCGTGGCTATTAGGTCTTCCTCTACGGCCAAATCCTTATTTACAGTTTCCAACTTTTCTCTTATTTCCTGAGATAAAGTGTCCGCATTCTCAAGGTCAGATATCTGTTGAAGAAAGTCCTCTTGTTTATCCAGAACATTTTGAAGTGTTTCCCCATACTTCCGCCGTATGCTCTGAAGCACCGCTCGCCTCTCTTGTACCTCTTCTAGGCTTTGTGGGTCGACATCAATTGACTCTGCGAAATTTCTAGCTTCACTTGAAAGGTCCGTTATCATTTCGGCTAGTTCAGTTATTCTCTGTTCAAAATTTTGCAGTGACCGCTTTCCTCTGACCTCTTGGAGTAGATTTCCTAGCTCTTCAATTATTGCCCCATCAGCATTCAAGGTCTCCGAGATTTTTTGGCTTAAAAACTGATTCCCGTTAGCATCTGCGAGGATAATTTCAGATTCTTTAAGTCTTTCTTCTTCATCCGGCCCTTCAATTCNAGCCGCAGATATTTCTCTTTCTTGGAATCGNAAGAAATCTAGGTCTTGTTGGAAATNCTTGCGACCCAAAGTNTCCGAAAGGGTATTCTCAAGATCATTNTTATGTTTTNGCAGATCATGCATNCGGTNGAGATCAATCTTTGCGAATCTATCAAGNGCTTTTCTCTGCTCAGATGGCTTCTCTATAGAAGTATGTCCATGCTGGCCGTGTATCTCAATGAGGTNCTCAGTAATTTCAGAGAGTGAAGAGATCGTGGAGATTGAACCGTTGATATAGGCTCTTGATCGACCATTCTTAGGGACTACTCTCGATATGACTGCTTCATCCTCACCGATCGTAAATAGCGCATCGACACGCGCTTCATCTGCGAAAGGTCCAATTAAACTTGAGTCGGCTCGCTGGCCTGTAAGTAGTTGCAACGCTGTGACGATNAGCGTTTTGCCAGCGCCTGTCTCACCAGTTAATGCTGTCATTCCTGCAGAGAAAAGCAATGAGGCGTCTTCTATGACTCCTAAATTTTTGACATGCATTTCTATCAATCTTGCTTTTCCTTTGACATTTGATTTTAGAAATTCAGACATATGCCGTTCGGTGCCTTTATTCATCGGTCTGAGAGACCAAATTTCTCCTTGAGTGCTTGATGGAAATTGCTACCTCCAAATGAGACCAATTGAGCTGGTTTGGCAGCTGCTGAACAGGTAATTGAATCATTCAATTTAAGATTCCCAGATACGTTTCCATCCACAGCGAAGGAAGCCTCGCAATCTGGTAGAACAGAAATTTTTAATTCATCGTCTGGAGAAAGGACTAGCGCTCTATCAAACAGTGAGTGAGGAGCTACTGGAGTTAAGAGTATCGCCTGATGCATCGGATCAATTATTGGTCCACGAGCAGACATTGAGTAAGCAGTTGAACCAGTAGGAGTCGCTACAATTAATGCATCAGTTGCATATGAGGTAAAAAAATCTCCATTGATCTCAAGTGCTAAACGAACTGTTCGCCCAGGATCAATCTTCTCGACAACGACTTCGTTTAAAGCATAGAGTGGNCTCTTAGAATCAGATGACTTGACTTCAAGCCTCATTCGCTGCTCCAAAAGGAAATCTCCATCCAAAAATTGNTTTATTCTCTTTTGNGACAAGCTTGGCTCTACACCNGAGAGATAACCCATGCGACCGAAATTGATTCCGAGTACNGGTANCTCGTGATCNCTGACGGCTTTTACCGTTCTAAGNACTGAACCATCACCACCTAACGCAATTGCTAATTTNAAATTATTGGAAATATCATTTTCTCCGATTGCAAGGTCTTCTCTCCCAACAGCTGTTGCTGACTCCGGAGAAAAAAAGCAACTATGCCCGAGTTCTTCGAGCCACCCCAATAGCTCTTTCCCATGNTCTATGGCCTCAGGTCGCCTCGTGTTAATGTACGCAATAAAGCGAGTCATAAGNTTAATCGTAGGCTTATTCGCTTAGTTAAACACCAATGAGGCGCTGAATTTAAACTATTCGGGCTAATTCGATGTCTTGCGGTGGTAATTGTTTTGATAGAAGCAAGAAAAACTCCCTATTTCCTGCTTTTCCTGGCAATGGAGACATTGAGGCGTCTTGGACATTGCCTCCAAGCTCAAACGCCGAATTTTTAACTTCANTAATTGTCCTCAACCAAATACTGCTGTCGTTNATAACACCCTTTGATTTNCTAGCTTCTGTTTTGGTGGCTTCGAATTGTGGTTTTACAAGAAGGATTATTGATCCATCATCTCTCGCTAAATCTAAGATATTTTTCATGACTNCTGTAAGAGAAATNAAACTCAAGTCTGCGACGACAATATCAAATTTTTGGGTGAAAGATTCATTAGGAATGCTTCTGATATTAGTTCGTTCTAAGATCTTNACTCGGNNATCAGATTTCACTTTTTCNTGCAAAAGCCCGTAGCCAACGTCAACACAGGTTANGGTTTCTGCACCTAGTTGCAANAGGCAATCAGCGAAACCACCAGTAGATGANCCGACATCAATACATTCTTTACCCAATACTGAAATATTAAAAAACTNCATTGCATGCGAAAGTTTTTCCCCGCCACGACTTACATACAGATTGGGGGATGCCACCAAAAGAATACTGTCTGACTGTTTTACTAATTGATTACCTTTTTGAGCAAAACTTCCATTAACTTTTACCCTATGTTCAGAGATGAGAGCGGACGCTTCATCATANTCAAATGCAAGTTGCCTTCGGATCAGTTCNTCGTTTAATTTAAATCGTGCGATGGATAAANAATACCTTAATCAACTACCCAAGTTGGTTGTGATCTCAGAAGTTCATGCAAGTCACCATCTCCATTTTGTTCTTTAGCAACGGCGATTTGCTGGTTGACATTCTTTGAATATTCAGGTCTTTTCACTTCTCGGAAAACCCCCATAGGAGTTGGCTCATAGGGTCCACTTGAAAGTCGAGACAGAGCAAAAGCCATGCTTGGATTCTCAGATCCCTCATCGTGGACTATTAAGGCGCTTTCCCCTACGTCAGCTACCTTAACAATCTGAGCGTTACCAGATTGATCGGAGATGATTCCAAACTCCTTTTCAGCGCCAAATCGTATTGGCTCACCATCTGTTAATTGAATGAGCATAGAATCTCGTTTATCTTTTTTAGTTATTGCACCAAAAGCTCCATCATTGAAAACATTACAGTTCTGATAAATCTCTACTAGTGAGGAGCCTCTGTGGGCGTGGGCACGCTTGAAAGTCTCCTGCATATGCTTCCTGTCCATATCATGCGTTCTAGCTACGAACGTTGCTTCTGCCCCTAATGCAATGCTGACCGCGTTGAAGGGCTGGTCTATAGATCCCATTGGAGTGGATTTGGTGATTTTACCTACTTCACTCGTTGGAGAGTATTGACCTTTCGTCAATCCATATATCTGATTATTGAAGAGAAGAATTGTGAAATCTATATTTCTCCTCATTGCGTGTATNAGATGGTTACCTCCGATAGAAAGCATGTCTCCATCTCCACCAATTACCCATACATCAAGTTCTGGCCTTGAGATAGCTAGCCCAGTTGCAACTGCTGGAGCCCTTCCATGAATTGAATGCATACCGTACGTGTTCATGTAATAAGGAAATCTTGCAGCACATCCAATTCCTGAAATAAACACCGTGTCCTCAGGTCTCCCATCGAGTTCAGGAAGCATAAGCTGCATTGCTGTGAGTACAGAATAGTCACCGCAACCNGGGCACCAACGAGGTTCTTGGTCACTTGTCCAATCGGCTTTAGTAGTTGTGGTGGCTGGAGCAGAAGCGGTGTCTGTCATGGTATCTCTTATGCCTTTCCGAGAGCTACCAGAATTATTTCGTGCAACTCAGCTGTTGTAAAGGGTTGTCCCTGAACTTTATTTACGGGTTGGATGTCTACGAGATACTCAGCGCGTAAAAGTTTTGACAACTGCCCCATATTCATTTCTGGGCAGATTACGGTCTTATATTTCGCGAGTATTTCTCCTAAATCCTTCGGGAACGGATTGATATGGATAAGATGCGCATGAGCTACTTTATGNCCTTCATTTCNCGCCTGCTTGACTGCACTCGCAATTGAACCCCAGGTGGATCCCCAACCAATCATTAAAACATCTGCATCAAGATCACCTTCAACCCATGTTGGCGGCATATCGTTAGCGATATTATCAACTTTGGCTTGGCGGATATCAGTCATCTTTTGATGGTTACTCGGATCATAAGAAATGTTTCCGGTGCCATCTTCTTTTTCAATTCCACCGATGCGATGCATAAGTTCGGGTGTTCCGGGAATCGCCCAAGCGCGAGCCAATGTCTCCGGATCTCGTTTGTATGGCCAGAAGTGGTTGTTTCCATCCTCATCAACATGGTTTGTTTCGGTCGTAAAGGTCGTTGTGATATCAGGTAGTGAACTGACGTCTGGAAGCTTCCATGGTTCGGACCCATTGGCCAAGTACCCATCAGAAAGAAGCATCACTGGTGTACGATACTTTAGAGCAATCCGGCACGCTTCAATGGCTACATGGAAACAATGACCAGGGCTATAAGGCGCAATAACTGGTATAGGCGACTCACCATGGCGTCCATACATAGCCATCAGAAGGTCTGAAGCTTCAGTTTTAGTTGGAAGGCCGGTGGAAGGGCCACCCCGTTGAATATCGATAATTACGAGAGGAAGTTCAAGATTAAAGGCTAAACCGATTGCTTCCCCCTTCAGGGCAACTCCAGGGCCACTTGTTGTGGTTAATGCTAAGTCTCCGCCGAATGAAGCNCCAATAGCTGAGGCAACTGCTGCTATTTCGTCCTCAGCTTGGAATGTCTGGACCCCAAAATTCTTGTGCTTTGCTAGTTCATGTAAAATATCTGAAGCAGGAGTGATGGGGTAAGAACCCAAAAAGACAGGTCTTTGAGATAATTTTCCAGCAGCGACAAGGCCCCAAGATAAAGCGGTGTTTCCATTTATATTCGTGTATTCGCCTGCTTCTAATTTTGCTGGCTTGACTTCGTATGCGTAATCGAAGGCCTCAGTTGTTTCTCCGTAAGCGTGACCCGCTTTGAANGCAGCATTGTTAGCTGCTACAACTTGTGGCGANTTACCAAATTTTTTCTCAATCCAGTCCAAAGTCGGTTCAAGTGGTCGCTGGTAGAGCCATGAGACTAGACCTAATGCAAAGAAATTTTTTGACCGTTCAGCGTCTCTTGGCTTTATTCCCTCGATCTCTTTGCATACCTCTTTTGTCAGAGAGGTCATAGGAACCTCAAAGAGCGTATAACCTGCTAATTCTCCTGTCTCGAGGGGGTTTTCGTCATACCCCGCTTTTTTTAGATTTCTCTCTTCAAAAGTGTCACGATTGACAATTATCGTTCCAGCGTCTTCAAGTTTGGATAATTCCTTTTTTAAAGCCGCAGGATTCATTGCGATCAAAACATTTGGGGCATCACCCGGAGTTGTGATGTCGTGATCAGAGACCTGCACCTGAAATGCTGAAACACCTGCCAATGTGCCCTGAGGAGCTCTNATTTCTGCAGGGAATTCGGGAAGTGTCGCAAGGTCATTTCCAAACAATGCGCTAGCACTTGTGAATCGNTCGCCTGTTAGCTGCATTCCGTCACCGGAATCCCCCGCAAAACGGACAATAATGCGGTTGACTTCTCTTATCTCGGGCTGTGAAATGGTATCGGCCACGGAATCCCCCTTGATCCCTAGTTATTCCAACAAGATGACGATAGTCGTATATTAACTGATTAACGCTGACCCTTCTAAAGATATACGTGTGACATATTTCTCACCAATCCATATACCGTGCAGAGTTGTTTTCTATGGTCTAGTCTAAGCACATTATGACCAAAGAATGGACCTCTGAATGAATACCGAACAATTAGAGAAGATTAAAACAGGATCAGGATTTATTGCTGCGTTAGATCAAAGCGGCGGGAGCACACCCAAGGCCCTCAAAGCATACGGAATTGATNAGACAGAATATAACAACGATGACGAGATGTTTGACCGAATCCATGAGATGAGGACGAGAATTATCACTAGTGAAAGTTTTTCTGGGTCAAGAATTCTTGGTGCAATTTTGTTTGAGAATACAATGGACCGTTCAATCGATGGAGCGCCCACATCGGATTATCTCTGGGACACAAAAAACGTTGTTCCATTTCTTAAAGTTGACAAAGGCCTAGCTGACGAAAATCAAGGGGTTCAACTTATGAAACCTATACCTGGCTTGGCAGAATTGCTTTCCAAAGCTTTAGATAACAAAATTTTTGGAACGAAAATGCGGTCTGTTATAAAAGTTGCTAANCCAGAGGGAGTTGATGCGGTGGTAGATCAACAATTCGAAATCGGCAACCAGATTCTAGAAGCCGGCCTCATTCCTATAATTGAGCCTGAAGTTGATATCCATAGCCCTGAGAAGTCTTCCTGCGAAGGGTTAATGAGAGATGCTATCTTTCGCAATTTAGATTCACTTAATGAAGGACACTCAATCATGTTGAAACTAACTCTTCCCGAGGAAGATAATTTCTATAGCGGATTAGTTGAAAGCGAAAAGGTCTTGCGTGTAGTTGCCTTATCCGGCGGTTANTCAAGAGAAGAAGCAAACGCTCGAATGTCACGAAACAATGGAGTGGTGGCCAGTTTCTCTAGAGCATTAACTGAAGGGTTGAGCGCACTTCAAAGTCAGGGAGAGTTTGATAGCTTACTGAACTCGTCAATTCAAAGCATTTTTGACGCCTCTGGAAACTAACTTTACGCCAGTTGCTTATAGCGCTCGGCTGCATCTAGATATGATGGCGCATTCTTCTGGATCCATCCAAATAACTCTCGCGATTTAACTGGCATTGCTGCACGATCATATAGATCAGCGAGAGCATACGCTTTACGCAGATGGTGCTCTTGCGGTCGTGAAGGCGCTTTCCAACCCTTTTCAAGGATATTAATAGCTTTCGGGAAATTTCCTTGATCTGCGAAACTATTTGCATAGATTATTCTCCCTTCTGCAACGGTGGCAGCATCTGGCGAAACATCAGCAAGTTCACTCCAAAGGAATTTAACATCTTCCCAGCGGTGTTGACTTCTATAGCAATCCATTAAGATGGGATGCCGTTCGGTTGACTGGGCTAGAGTGCGATATTGTTCAAGAGAGGTCGCTGCTTTGGCATATTCAGCCAACCGATAACAAATCAGTCCATGCAATTCATGAACCTCTGCAATCGATGGGACCGACTTTAGTAGAGGAGCTAGCTTTTTATTTGCTTCTAGAAATTTTTCTTGTTGAAAATGTGTATCAGCTTCTCTCAGTTTTTTAAATGCCTTTTGCCCATTTGCTGCTCCGAGAACTTTACGAAATTTAAAGCTTAAATCCTGATTAGATTTTCGCTTTTGTGAAAGNGGTTTACGTTTGTAAGCCTGTTTCGGAACTATCTTTTGGGACTTTTGTTTCTTCTTCTTGTTATTTGCGTTAGCTCGCTGCAATGCGGCTTTAGCTTCAGCTTGAAGTTNGAGTTTGCGGGCTTCACGTTTATCTCTTCTTTGTGCTCTTTCCTCACGTAGACGAATTAGNTCTGGGTCCTCTTCNTCATGGATTGGCNTTACTGATTGANGGCTTTCCATTTCTGCAGCCTTTTTGTCATCGTGGTGAACCCGTAGGACACCTTTTCGTGCCAGNCCACCCCAACTTTGATTNCCAGGAATAGGGTCCATNNCTNCAGCATCNGCAGCTTTACTNGAGTTTTTATTATATTTTCTGGGAGCTCCGCCTGTTTTCTTGCCCTCATCGTAATTCTTTTTCTTCGGTTTTTTCTTATTNGGGCNNGAGTTACGGTTGCTTTTTTTAGAAGAATCCATAGCGGATCAAGCCTACAACCCATCTGAACAAATTCGGGTAAGTTACAAAAATTAAAGCAGCGGGTCCAAAGACCCGCTGCTTATCGAAATCCGGCGGCGACCTACTCTCCCGGGGACACTCGTCCCAAGTACCATCGGCGCTGGTGGGCTTAACTTCCGTGTTCGGAATGGGTACGGGTGTGGCC
>PAWI01000011.1 GCA_002713485.1 Acidimicrobiaceae bacterium | reverse complement strand
GAATCCTTACTAGGTAAAGCTCAAAATAAAGGATTACTCAAAGTAAACGCCCATGATCTAAGGGATAGCGCCTCAGGAACTCATAAAGGGGTAGACGACGCACCATTTGGAGGGGGCCCAGGAATGGTTCTTAAACCTGAGCCAGTCTTTAAAGCGGTAGAGGATAAGAATCCTCCTCGGCCACTGTTTCTTCTCAGCCCAACGGGACAAAAGTTCAACCACTCAAAGGCGTTGCAACTATCGGAAACAGGTGGATTTTCGCTTCTTTGTGGAAGATACGAGGGTGTAGATCAACGTATTCGCGACCATTTAGTAGATGGCGAGATATCGCTAGGTGATTTCGTGTTATCAGGTGGAGAGGTAGCAGCTCTGGCAATCATTGAGAGCGTAGCTCGCCTAGTCCCAGGAGTGATGGGAAACTCTGAATCATCTGAAGCTGAGTCTTTCACTAGCGGGTTGCTTGAATACCCCCAATATACAAGGCCTTGGGAATTTCGGGGAATCACCCCTCCTGAGATACTACGAAACGGGAATCATCAAGAGATNAGAGAATGGCGTAAAGCGAAAGCCTTAGAACTAACTATCAAAGAAAGACCTGACCTTATAGATGAAAGAGGNGGGNTGACAGCTGAGGAACAAAGCCTTATCGCCAAGATTCTAGACGANTAAATTTTNCTNATTTTCGCCCGCTTGATTGTTGTCCGAGAAATTTGTCCGTATCCTTATACGGTTGCCAAGCTTATACATATTGCATAAGGGTTATTATGAAACTCACAGACCAGATAGACGAAGCAAGTCTTAAAAAAGAAGTACCAGAATTCGCTCCAGGTGACACAGTCAAAGTACACGTGAGAGTCGTTGAGGGAAATCGCGAACGAACTCAGATATTNGAAGGCGCTGTTATCGGACGTCAAGGTGGTGGCGTAAGCGAAACATTCACAGTTCGAAAAGTATCCTTTGGGGTNGGNGTTGAAAGAACNTTTCCNGTTCACTCTCCAATAGTTGAAAAGATAGAGCCGATAAGTCGTGGGGATGTGAGAAGGGCAAAGCTCTATTANCAGCGAGAAAGAGTTGGGAAACGCGCAAAGATCAAAGAGAAGAGAGATTAACTTTTNGTCTATTAGTTAACTGGCGGNCTGTTAGCNCGNTTANTCCAACATCCTCTATGCCAGTGCCTTCTTAGATCAGGTGCCAACTTAGGCACCGCCACAATGTGCCCGAACCCCTTCGGTATATTTCCACCGCAGCCTGGGCAAATATAAACTTTCCTTGCTTCATATGGTTGAACAAGCTTTGTCTCAACAGCTTCGTCCGACCAGTCCACAGCTAACCTAATGTCGCCCAGACAACTAAAGCTGTAAGCAGAAGAAGNCCAATGGCAACGAACCAATAGTCAAATCTTGATTTTCGGTAGTTTCGAGTCGGATTNAAACCCATATAACTAGTATCGTTCTTCTATGGAACAAATACTCGTAAATCAAAATGGAAATATAGCCACTGTCACTATCAACCGTCCTGACGTAAAAAATGCGGTTACATCAAAAATGTGGGATGAACTCACTAACATTTTCACAAAATTAGGATACGACGATACTGTAAGAGCGGTCATTCTAACNGGGGCAGGNGATGACTTCTGCTCCGGGGCAGATGTAAGCGGTATGGGGTCCAACGAGAACGACGTTCGGCTTCATCAACTNGANGCAATGCGAAAAGTAGGGGAATGTTGCTTATCTCTTTTTAATATGCCGAAAGTAACGATTGCAAGAGTTCCNGGAATAGCTGTTGGTGCTGGCATGAANATGGCATTATCCTGCGATATTCTTGTCGCTTCAGAAAACGCACGTTTCAGTGAAATATTCGCCAAAAGAGGACTATCGGTTGACTTTGGNGGCTCTTTTCTCCTGCCNAGAATAGTTGGTCTTCAGAAAGCAAAAGAATTAGTCCTTTTAGCCGATGTAATTTCAGCATCTGAAGCTGATCGAATGGGAATAGTCAATTACGTAGTTCCNCCCAGTGATCTTGANAGTAAAGTAGACGAGATCGCCGCTAAAGCTGCNGCTGGTCCCCCCAGAGCTCTTGCGTTAAGCAAAGCCATGCTTAANCGATCCTTTGAGAATTCACTCACAGACGCATTAGANCAAGANGGAACTTCTCAAACTTTCAATTTCACCACAAAAGATATTTCTGAAGCTATGCGNGCCTTCATAGAAAAGAGAAATCCGGATTTCAAAGGTTGGTAATGTTTCAAACCATGAAGGCTTTAAAGCGACTATTTGTCGCTTGCTCCGCTGGTTTAATCTTTGCATCATGCGGGGTAACAGCTGCGCCACANGTTGAGCCTGANGAAAGCGGGATCATNGACCCAGAACTTGCTTCCGGTAGAGAAATCTGGGGAGTACATTGTATGTCGTGCCATGGATCCTCCGGTCAAGGTGGTAGAGGAAAACAGCTAAATAATGGAGAATTGGCATCGAAATACCCTGACCCAGTATTGATAATCGAGTTAATACAAAATGGCCAAGGTCAAGGAATGCCTGCGTTCTCATCTAAGCTTAATGTCGAGGAAACGAGATCAGTTGTTAGATACATTCTCGAAGTTCTTAATGAACCTTGAATTCTAAAACTCCAATTAGCTATCAGTTCTAGTAATCTGTACATATGAGTTGGGAAATTAAAGATTTTATCCAATCATTAACGTCAGTCTCAGACTCGACTGTTTCTGTCTATAAACGTGACTTAGTCTCCTTTATTGAATGGTGTGAAGCTGAAGAATTAGCTGGGCCATCAAAGGTCTCAAGAAGGAATTTGCGTTATTACCTTGCTTGGCTGCAAGAAAAAGATTATTCAAGGAGAACAATCGCCAGAAAAGCATCAGCGATAAGAAGATACTTTAAATGGGCTCAACAATGCGCTTTGACCAAATCTAACCCAGCTGTAGATATCCAAACCCAAGTCGGGAGATCGAAGCTCCCCAGAGTTCTAAAACAAGAAGAACTGCAGACTCTTCTCGACTCCCCTAGGCCCATGACTAAAAGCGACGGAGAGAGAAAATTCAGGGACGATGCTATTTTAGAACTGCTCTACGGAAGCGGACTAAGGGTCAGCGAACTTTGCAACCTCAGATTTGACCAAATTGATTTAAAGCGAAAGTTACTGTTGATCCAAGGAAAAGGAAAAAAAGAAAGGCTAGTCCCGCTGTCCGAAAAATCCTATGAAGCTCTTCAATTATGGTTTTCTCACGGCAGACCTAAAATGATGGGTTCAAAAGAGGACCATGGATTCGTATTTATCAATTTGCGGCAAAAGCAGATAACCCCCAGAGATGTCCGGCGCTTGCTTGACCGGAGATCTTCCATGCCTGTGAACCCTCACGCTCTTCGNCATACTTTTGCAACTCACCTTTTAGATGGAGGAGCGGACCTAAGAGAAGTTCAAGAACTACTAGGTCACTCCGATTTAAGCTCAACGCAAATTTACACGCATGTGAGTAAAGAACGCTTACGAACTATACATAAGCAAACACATCCGCGAGGGTAATTATAAAGAATTCAAATGCTAGAGTGCAACTCGCATATCTCAACGTTAGAATTTCACTTGCTTGAAGTTCAAGTAAATCCAACTGGATAGCTCCACGGTCGCTTAGGCGCATATCCAGAAATCGCTTAACCGTGGTAGGAGAAAAATGTCACCAGTTGTTACCATGAGTCAATTACTCAAGGCCGGAGTGCATTTCGGTCATCAAACAAGGCGATGGAATCCCAAAATGCAGCGCTTCATCCATGGAGAGCGAAACGGAATCTATCTAATTGATCTCAATCAAACGCTAGATAGGATCACAGATGCTTACAGCTATGTAAGAGACACCGTCGCAAAAGGCGGGATGGTTCTATTCGTAGGAACAAAGAAACAAACCCAAGATGCCGTAAAGTCATTTGCACAAAGTTGCGGACAACCATATGTGAACCAAAGATGGTTGGGAGGAATGCTCACCAACTTCGAAACTATGGCAAAACGCGTTGCGAAGATGAAAGAGTATCAACGAATGAGGGACTCAGGAGAGTTTGAGGAAATGCCCAAAAAAGAGGCTCTAATGCTATCAAGAGAGCTAGAGAAGTTGGAGCGAAACCTAAGTGGCATAAGCATGCTCAAAGAGCGACCTCAGGTCGTCTTTGTCCTAGATACCAAGAAGGAACACATCGCAGTCACAGAAGCAAACAAACTGGGTATACCAGTTATTGCAGTCGTAGATACTAATTGTGACCCTGATGTAATAGATTTCGTAATTCCCGGTAATGACGATGCTATTAGGTCAGGTGAGCTCATGTGTCGTGTCATTTCTGAAGCTGTTGAAGAAGGTCAACTGATAGGGGCAAAAAAACAAGGATCTCAAGTCAATGAAAAAACGGAACCATCTAAGCCAGTAGTGCAAGAAGAAGCCCAGAAGGAAGCAACAGCTGATTTCCAAGAAAGAGAAAAGAAGGTTGCTACAGAGATTGCTACAGCTCCAGAGCAAGAAGCAACTGAAAGCAGCGAAGAGAAGAAAGAGGATTAGAATGCCAGAGTTTACAGCAAAAGACGTCCAAAAGCTGCGCCAAGCCTCCGGTGCTGGCATGATGGACGCGAAAAGAGCACTAGATGAATCAGCTGGAGATTTCGAAGCAGCATTGCAATCNCTTCGCGAGAAAGGAATCGCTAAAGCAGATAGCAGGAGCGATCGGGAAAGTGCAGACGGAGCTATAGCTATAGCTCAAGGAGAAAACGCAGTTGCTATTGTTGAACTGAAGTCAGAAACCGACTTTTCAGCAAAAGCAGCTGACTTTTTATCTCTAACCCAACAGCTTGCAGACTTAGTTCTAGCAGAAGGGGAGGAGGCTATCGCTACTCAAGAAGCAGCTATAGATGACCTNAGGATTTCAAAGAAAGAAAACATCCAACTCGGAACAGTAAAGAGGATTCCCATCGAAGACGGGTCAATTGTAGATGTTTACTTACACACTGATCAGGAAGGAAGAGGCATCAATGGCGTAATAGTTCAAGGAAATGGCATATCCGCTGAAACTTTGCACGAAGTCGCCTTACACATTGCGTTCGCAAAGCCGACTGCCTTATCGCGGGAAGAAGTCCCAGAAGAAGATATAGAAAAAGAACGTCAAAGTGCCTTAGGCGTTACGAAAGCTGAAGGGAAACCCGAAGCAGCTTGGGAGAAAATAGTTGAAGGCAGAGTCTCAAAATGGTTGAGTGAAAGAGTTTTGCTTGAACAAGGAATGTTTGGGGAAAAGGAAACCGTTGCTCAAAAGTTAAGCAATGGCTCCATTACCAATTTCGTGCAGGCTTACATAGGCGAATAATCACAATGGGTCAGATCGATTCAAATTTCTGGAAAGCCACGCGTTTCAGACTCAAAAGAGGCATTATATAAAAAGTGAGCAATTCTGAAAAAAAACTTCTCCAAGGACGATGGGATAGGGTAGTCCTGAAAGTTTCTGGTGAAGCCTTTGCCGGNGACATAGGCTACGGCATAGATGGGCACGTAGTTCAAGAGATAGCTAGGCAAGTNGTCAAGGTACGTTCCGAATTTGACGTTCAGCTAGCCATAGTTGTCGGTGGCGGCAACATTTGGCGAGGGATGGCTGGCTCTGGAGCCGGGATGGATAGAGCTCAAGCTGATTACATGGGGATGCTAGCAACGGTAATCAATGGCCTTGCTTTGCAAGATACTCTAGAACAGTTGGGACAGCCCACACGCGTCCAAACTGCAATACATATGAGTCAGGTTGCAGAGCCATACATACGAAGAAGAGCATTGCGCCATCTAGANAAAGGAAGAGTCGTTATCTTCGCAGGCGGAACCGGAAATCCATTTTTCACTACAGATACAACTGCAGCGCTTAGAGCAGTTGAAATTGAGGCAGGTGCCATCTTGAAAGGCACNCATTCCGGAATTCAAGGAGTTTATGACGATGACCCCAGAACAAATAAAAATGCCAAACTACTTGAAGAAATCACATACATAGACGTCCTTAATAAAGGACTAAAAGTAATGGATTCAACCGCTATTTCNCTATGTATGGATAACAACTTACCAATAGTGGTATTTGACCTCATGGGAGACGGAAACGTCGGACAAATTCTTGCNGGCAACCAAGTCGGAACTGTTGTAAGTTAGGAAACAAATGAGTGATGATTTAATAGATCTTGTATTTGCTGAAGCTGAAGAAAAGATGGAAANAGCTGTTTCAAGAACACGACAGGAATTCTCTTCAATTAGAACCGGACGCCCTAGTCCTGCGTTAGTCGAACGAATACAGGTTGACTATTTCGGAAGTGATGTTCCTATGCAGCAACTTGCCAGTTTCTCAGTTCCAGAAGCTCAACTATTAGTCATATCACCCTTCGACAAAGGAGCGATTGAAGCTATTGAAAGGGCGATCGTTCTNGCAGACCTTGGAGTCAGCCCAGCTAACGATGGTTCAGTTTTGAGACTAAATTTCCCTCCGCTTACAGAGGAGAGACGAAAGCAACTGGTAAAGGTAGTAAAGACGCTTGCCGAAGAAGGAAGAATATCTATTCGGGGAATTAGAAGGGCAGCTAGGCAAGACCTCGACAACCTTGAAAAAGACAGTGATATTTCCTCNGACCAGTCNAAAAGAGCANCGGAAAAGNTTGATACTCTAACCCGTAATTTCGAGAGNCAAATAAACGCCGCTCTCGAACAGAAAGAAGCTGAACTNNTAGAAGTTTAGACTAAGGTGGAGTTTCTGGAGGGCTTATGAAAAACGAAGACGAGAACGAAGAGGGNACTGAAGATAGCCTTCCAAACCATGGCCTCCCACACTGGTCGGAGCCAGGTACTGGTGAATTACCAAGAGTTGAGGTTAATGATGAGGCCGAACTCAATGATGATTGGAACTCATTGAGCGAGGGCCCCTCCTGGAGTTCACAGACCCAATCCGAAAACCAAGATACAAACAACGAACAGATGCAGCGAATAGACGTAACTATTGGAGATGAAGTCAAATCAGATGATTTTTTCAGCTATGAAAAACCCCCTGACCTTGCCGAGACAACCGAATCAATTATTTCTGAAGGCAAGAGATCAAGAAGATCAGGACTAGGATCTCGAGAGACCTTAACTCGAATCCTAACTGGCTTAGTCCTAGGCGGAATTGTCATACTCTGTCTCGCAATAAGTAAGTTAGCGACAGTTATCTTAATCGCTGTCATGTTAGGAATCGCCACGACAGAGCTATTTCAGAGCCTTTACAAAGTGGGGTGGCAACCTCCAACACTCGTTGGCTTAGTGGCTGCTGTTGGAATGCCCCTTGCCGCTTATTGGAGAGGAGAAGGAGCGATAGGACTAGTCCTCTTCCTTACAGTCCTCACAGGGGCCCTTTGGTACCTTCTCGGAATAGGAGGGACGCGACCTGTCCCAAATCTGGCAGCAATGACACTTGGTGTTGTGTATGTCGGGGTGCTCGGTTCACACTCAGTTCTCTTATTGGATGACCCGAAAGGGAAAGGTTTGCTTCTCGCAGCCATTCTTCTTGCAGCTGGATATGACATAGGTGGATATTTCATAGGGCAAGCTTTAGGGAGGTCACCCCTTACGGAAGTCAGTCCCAACAAGACAATTGAAGGTTTGTTAGGAGGAACCGTAGCTACGGTCGGAGTAGGGATTCTATTATCTGTTTTTAACGTAGGGCCGTTTGATGGTCAGCCATTCGGCCTTTCAAATGCTCTGCTGATGGGAATAGTTGTTGCCGTCATTGCACCAATAGGAGANCTTGCCGAGTCTTTAATAAAACGAGACCTAAAAATTAAGGATATGGGCACTGTCTTNCCTGGTCACGGTGGCGTTTTGGATAGATGCGACACACTATTATTCGTGCTTCCGACCGTGTACTACATGGTCCGTGTTATGGCATAAATCACTTCANACGCGCAAGCCATCGCTGATTTTACGGTTTACAATCTANATATGACATGGAACATCGNCCGATGAAAGATGTCGCGTTACTCGGCTCAACNGGATCAATCGGCACTCAGACTNTAGACGTTGTCNGAGNAAACCCCGATAAGTTCAACCTCAAAGTTATTGCTGCTGGTTCATCAACNGATTTGATCCGGAAACAAATAACTGAATTCAAGCCNGCGATAGTAATCATGGCCAATAAGGACTCAGCGCAACTGCTAGCACAAGAATTCCCCANNATAGACNTTTANAGTGGCAAGAACTCTCTCAAAGAAGTAGCTGGTTCNTGNGACATTATCGTAAATGCAATAGTAGGCTTTGCCGGTTTACCAGTAACCTTAAGCGCTCTTAACCAAGGAAAAATTCTTGCCTTAGCTAANAAAGAGTCCCTCATCGCAGCAGGCCCAGTTGTCCAGAAAGCAAGAAGAACTCCGGGGGCGGAAATTATTCCTGTTGATAGCGAACACTCCGCCCTGCATCAATGCCTGCGTGGATACGAAACAAGCTACGATGCCCCTTCAAGCTCTGTTCAAAAGTTAATACTAACCGCAAGTGGAGGNCCATTTCGAGGGCTTTCGAGAGAAGAACTTAAAAGCGTTACNATCGAAAAGGCACTCAATCACCCCACGTGGGACATGGGGCCTAAAATAACTATTGATTCTTCCACGCTCATGAACAAAGGACTNGAAGTTATCGAAGCTCACGAACTTTTCGGTGTGCCTTTCGGACAAATTGAAGTTATTGTTCACCCACAATCTATCGTNCACTCCATGGTTGAATTTGCTGATAGCTCGGTCATAGCACAGTTATCTTTGCCCGATATGAGGCTTCCGATTGCATACGCATTGAACTATCCACAAAGAAACGAAGCGAAGTGGGGGGCTATCAACTGGTCTGAGATTTCAAAACTAGAATTTGAAAAGCCAGACACTGAAAACTTTCCNTGCTTGAAGCTTGCCTACCAAGCTGGAGAAGCAGGCCAAACAGCACCAGCTTGGCTAAGCGCAGNTAATGANGTAGTGGTTGATGCTTTTCTAAAAAAACAAATCAATTGGATTGANATACCACACCTAATTTCACTAGCGCTTGATAAATATGATGGTCTCCCAGCAAGAGATGAGGACGATATATATGCTGCAGATCTAGAAGCTCGGCTGGTAACCAAACAAATTATGGAGAGTAAGTAAATGGTCAAGGAAGCTCTTACAGAAGAAGCCAGCACCCGAGAAAACAACTCTCCTTTCGGGCTTNTNATAGTCCTCTTCCTCTTTGCTTTACTAGCAATANGTGCAGGTCTTGCAGGNGTGATTGTTGTACTTTCTCTTGTTGCAATGCTTTTTTTGCACGAGCTCGCACACTATCTAGCAGCAAGAAAAGCAGGGATGAAAGTTACAGAGTTTTTTATCGGATTNGGCCCNAAAATATGGTCGTTTAAGAAAGGAGAAACAGAGTATGGGCTNAAAGGTATTCCTGCCGGTGCTTACGTCAGGGTTATAGGCATGAANAACCTTGACCCAGTTCCGCCCGAGGATGANCATCGCGCATANAGAAATGGAAAATTNCGNCACAGACTTCTCTTNGCAAGNGCTGGTTCGCTAATGCATTTCTTNCTTGCGTTTATATTGCTATATGCAGTCCTAGTAGGAAGCGGTATCGAATCCGATGAGTCAGATTGGGTTGTAAATGACACACGTTCAGGGGGACCCGCCGAAGTCATGGGAGTAGANCCAGGAGATAGGATCGTCGCCCTGAATGGCGTGCCGATAACAGACTGGTGGGATTTTGCTGCAAGTATTGCTGGGCTTCCCAATGAGCAAGTTTCACTACAAGTAGCAAGAGACGGCGAGCTTCTTTCACTGCAAGGGNTAGTAGGAACCCGGTCAGCTTCAACTGAGAACAATCAAAGTTATGGATTTATAGGGATTGAAAGAAGTANATTTCNAACTATCAAATCAGGGCCTATNGACGCTTTAGGAGAAACAGGAGAACAATTTGGGACCCTGACAACTGAGACATTTAAAGGATTGGGGAACTTCTTTAGCCCNTCAGGTCTGGGAAACTTCTTTTCTGAGGTGTTTGACCTAGATTCTTCCCCACCATCCGCAAATATTGGTGTCGGCGATATAGATGAAGGAAGAATAGTATCTGTCGTTGGCGCAACTCGACTAGGTGCTCAATTAACTGAAACTGGATGGACAGGCCTGTTTCTATTCCTCGCCACAATAAATGTCTTTATAGGAATATTTAACATGATTCCTCTACTTCCACTAGATGGGGGACATGTAATAATAGCAATCTATGAACGATTGAGAAGCAGAAAGGGTGTGCGCTACCAAGCTGATGCATCGAAGCTTCTTCCAATAACTTATCTTGTCGTGTTTGTACTTATAGCAATAGGCGTTGCTGCTATTTATCTAGACATAGCCGACCCAATCTCCCTCTAGAATGTAGACAATGGATAATTCATCAACAATTGATCGAAAAAAGACCCGACAGATACTCGTTGGAAATGTTCCAGTAGGAGGGGAATCCCCAATTACTGTCCAATCAATGACGACAACTAAAACTTCTGATGTTGATGCTACTCTTCAGCAGATATATTCTTTAGCCTCTGCAGGGGCCGACATAGTAAGGTGCACCTGTAATGACTACGACGCAGCAGAAGGTCTGGCTCAAATAGTTCCAAGGTCTCCTGTCCCAATTATTGCTGATGTCCACAACCAATATAAAATGGCTTTAGCTGCAATCGCCTCTGGGGTGAACTGCCTACGATTAAACCCTGGGAATATAAGAAAACCTGAACACATCAAAGCAATAGCTGAAACAGCTGGAGAGCAATCGATACCTATCAGAATTGGTGTTAATGGAGGTTCACTCCATCCGGAGCTTTATGAAAAGTATGGAGGAAAAGTTACCCCGGAGGCAATGGTTGAGTCCGCATTGACAGAATTAGCGTTTTTTGACGAAGTTGGTTTTGACCAAGTGAAGATTTCTGTAAAAGCCTCGAATGTTCCTCTGATGGTTGAGGCTTACAGGCAATTAAGCAAAGTTACAGACCACCCCTTGCACCTAGGCGTCACAGAGGCTGGGCCTCCCCCAACAGGACTCATAAAGTCAACTGCGGGCATAGCAACACTTCTTTTAGAAGGTATCGGAGATACCATCAGATATTCNCTGACTGCGGACCCAGTCCAAGAGGCTAAAGCTGGTCGACAACTTCTCGAGGCCCTTGGATTACGCGAAAGAAAGAATGTAGATCTAATAGCATGCCCAAGCTGTGGAAGAGCTGAAATTGATGTGTATTCTGTTGCATCTCAGGCTCAGAACGCATTTGAAAATAAAAAAATCCCCTTACAAATTGCTGTGATGGGATGCGTAGTAAATGGGCCAGGCGAAGCTAAAGATGCAGATCTCGGAATAGCTGCCGGTAATAAGCGCGGCCATTTGTTCGTTAAGGGGCAAAATGTTGCTGTTGTAAAAGAGGATGAAATGGTTGAAACATTAGTCCAGTGGGCAGAATATATTACTGAGAACGGTTTCGAAGCTGCATTAGCCAGAGCTGATATGGAAAAAGCAAAAAAAGAAGCTGAAAAGGATCGACAAAAGCTGCTATCTCTTCAAGGNGAGGATGTNAACCAAGACGCATCTCGTGTAAACCTGATAAGAAAAATCTAACGCATTCTTCAAACACAACCCTGTTGATGATTATCAAGAAATAGAGCTATAATTGAGATGTCTTTAATCCGATGGAATGAGGCGTGGGTTTTCCCACGCCTTTTATTTATCAACACATAATAAAGGAAGGAGAAGAATGAGTGTAATCCAAAAGGTCAGCGAAATGATAGAGACTCTTCTTCAATCTTCTAAATACGACTTATATGACGTTGAACAAAACAGCGGAGTTCTAAAGGTAACTCTTAACGCAGAGGATGGAATTACAATAGACGAGTTGGCTGAGATAAATCGAAAAATATCATTTGAACTTGATGAAAGANATCTAATCCAAAGTAAATATACCTTGGAAGTCTCAAGTCCTGGATTGGAGCGAAAGCTACGANGGAGAGANCATTACCTTGGTGCAACCAGCGAACGTGTTTCAATAAAACTCGGTCCTCATGTAGATGGGGAACGAAGGTTTGAAGGAACTTTGACAAATGTCGAAGCAGATATTTTGACGCTAGAACTTGACCCTAACAACCAGATTGATTTTAAGTTGAAAGATATTACCTCAGCTAAGACTGTCTATAAATGGGAAAAAAACCCAAAGCCGGGAACTAAAACAACGCATTCAGGTATTTCATAAAGAAGGAGAAGGAAATGAACGCAGAAATGAAAGAAGCCATTAACGCGATTGCAGCTGACAAAGGTATGAAACCCGAAGTCTTATATGCAGTTTTGGCCGATGCTTTAGAGTCTGCATATAAGAAAATGCCAGATGCGCATGAATATGCATGGGTGACAATAGACCCTGACACGATGGAATATAGAGTCATCGCCCAAGAAATAGACGACGAAGGTGAACCGTATGGAGACGAGTTTGAGGTAACTCCCGACAATTTCGGAAGAATAGCAGCCCTAGCCTTCAAACAAGTACTTGCGCAAGGAATACGTGAAGAAGAACGCGAGCAAAAATATGAGGAATATGCCGGCCGTGAGGGAGATATCGTAACTGGGATTATCCAGCAAAGTGATAGCAGGTACACCTTGCTAGACCTCGGCAGAGTAGAGGCCCTCCTTCCAAGAGCAGAACAAGTACCAAATGAAAGGCCTGATAGTAATACAAGAATTAAGGCTTACATCGTGGAAGTTCGAAAAACCGCAAAAGGCCCTCAAATAGTTGTTAGTAGAACACACCCAGGTTTAATCAAACGTTTGTTTGAGCTAGAAGTTCCTGAAATCGCCGACGGCATAGTCGAGATAAAATCCTGTGCCCGTGAACCTGGACACAGAACTAAAATTGCCGTCTGGTCAAACGATCCAAATGTTGATCCAGTAGGCGCATGTGTTGGCGCAAGCGGGGCTAGAGTTCGAATGATCGTGAATGAGCTAAGAGGAGAAAAGATAGATATTGTTCCCTTTTCCGAAGAACCAGAAGAGTTCGTTTCGAAAGCATTATCACCGGCTAAAGTTCAAGAAGTTCGCATTGATATGGAAACAGGTACTGCTGACGTTATTGTCCCAGATTATCAACTTTCATTGGCAATCGGAAAAGAAGGTCAGAATGCTCGGTTATCAGCCCGACTAACTGGCTGGCGAATTGACATAAAATCTGAGACACAACAGGCAGAAGAGGATGCATATCAGAATGTTGATTGGGCTGAAGGGGAGTGGATTGAAGATCCTGAGACTGGGGAACAAGTTTGGCAACCAGCCGAGGGAGGTCCAGCTCTATCAGCGGAAGAATGGGAAGCAACATCTGAACCTGACCAAGAAGATGCAGAAAATGAAACTACAGATGACGATGAAATAGTTGCCGATTCAGAGCTTGACCTCAAAGAAGCTGATCAGCCAGAAGTTATTGCAGACGGGGATACAGCAGAAGTTAGTTCTGAAGGAGATAACGAAGCCAGTAGCCAAAGCAATTCTGATGACAGTCAATCTGAATTAGCAGATGATTCAGAAAAATTAGGCTCCTCTGAAGCCGACCCTTCAGAAGGGGAAGAAACCTAAAAGTTTTCATAAGAGGATGGTCCCAAGGCCTTTACAAGCTAGTCTGTACAATCGGGAAAAAATAAAATGACAACGAGATCGCAATGAACATATAGGACAAGCGAGCGAAGGCTCGAGAAGAAAAGAAGTAACGAAATTGCCAGCAAAAGTACGTGTTTACGAACTAGCCAAAGAGTTAGATGTAACAAATAAAGAAATAATCGCATTATGCGAGTCTTTAGGGATTGATGCTAAAAGCCATTCCTCAAGTCTTGTTGAAGCACAGGCTGACCGTGTCCGCAAAAAAGCCGTTTCCGATGGAATAGCGCCTAAAAAGACTAAAGAAAACAGTAAATCAACAAATGCTTCAGATAAAGATGGAAGTAATANCAAAGAAGGTAAATCAGNNTCAGTTGCTAAGCCAGTAAGTTCTAAGAAGCCTCCACCCAGCAAAACGAAACCTCCCNCTCCTGAGACTCAAGGAGAAGTTGCCAAACCACCTGTAGTNAGCTCNAAGAAAGCATCAACGAAGNCCGATCCGGATCTAGCAACTGCAGTTCAGGAACAAGAAAAGAAACNAAAAGAAAAACCACTTAAGGAAAAAANGGGACAGGTGAACCCTAAATCACCACCTATTTCANCTTCAGGGAAACCGATACCTCCTCCACCAGCACCAANGTCTAAATCNGGTCGACCNATACCTCCTCCNCCTGGCCGNGGNGGAAGAGGCCCTACCCCTGAAGCNCCTAGAGGTGGACCAAGTATGCAAAGGAGAAGTCCAAGCCCANCGGGGACTTCAAGAAGCGATGGTCCAGCGTATAAAGGGCCCAGGGGAANTAGGCCCACAGGGGGACCCGTAGCTGACTTCCTTCAGAAACCAGGGCAGGGCGGGAAACCATCCAGTGGAAAACCAAATAGTGGTAGACCAGGTGGCCCCAACCAACGACCACAACGTAAAAAGAAGGGGAGAAGGCGAAGAAGGCAAGAAGAATTACAGCCAATGGATACGCCAGCTTACACCCCTGAAGATGCTCCAGTGCCCGAGGGTGAAATAGTTATAGAACGGGCATCATCATCAATAGATGTTGCTCCTAAGCTGAATAGGAAAACAGCCGACATAGTCAGATTCCTAATGGAACAAGGAGAGATGGTAACTGCTACCCAATCTCTAACAGATGACATGATAGAACTCTTCGCAGCTGAGGTAGGGGCGGAAGTTCGTCTTGTTGACCCCGGTGAAGAGCAGGAAATCGAACTACAAAAGAAATTAGAGAAAATAGAAATTGATGACCATGATCACCCAGTCTCAGAACGGCCGCCTGTTATCACTGTTATGGGCCATGTTGATCATGGCAAAACAAAACTGCTTGACCAAATTAGAAAGGCAAATATCGTTGCCGGCGAGGCAGGAGGGATAACCCAGCATATCGGTGCCTATCAGGTTGACTTGGACGGGAATGTCTTGACCTTTATAGATACTCCTGGTCACGCAGCTTTCACTGCCATGAGGGCACGAGGTGCCGAGGCTACCGACATAGTCGTTCTAGTAGTTGCCGCAGATGATGGAGTTATGCCACAAACTATAGAAGCCATTAACCATGCCAAAGCAGCGGAAGTACCGATAGTCGTAGCAGTTAATAAAATTGATCTTGAGACCGCCGACCCCCAAAGAGTTCTCGGTGAGCTAGCAGAACACGAACTAGTCCCCGAAGCATGGGGTGGTGATACCATCGTCGTCGAGATTTCAGCTCTTGAAAATGAAGGTATAGGCGATCTTCTTGAAAATCTAAATCTAATTGCAGAAGTAGAAGATTTGAAAGCTAGCTCTGAAGGTCGGGCGTCAGGCGTTGTCTTAGAGTCTCATCTAGACATAGGTAGGGGACCAGTAGCAACAGTATTAGTGCAACATGGGACGCTCTCTGTAGGCGATCCCATCGTCGCAGGGCCTTCCTGGGGAAGAGTGCGTGCACTAGTCTCTGACACAGGCAAGCAAGTAAAAAATGCGGGCCCCTCTCGACCGGTTCAAGTTCTAGGAATGTCAGATGTAGCCATTGCCGGAGATGAGTTTGTTGTTGCACCGGACGAACGAACTGCCCGAGACGTTGCTGACACGCGAGAACATTATCAAAGAGTCGCAACAATAGGAAGAGATTCTTCAGCAGGTTCAGGAGGCGGTCGCCTNGAAGATTTATTTAGTCAAATAAGCACNGGTGAGCAAGCAACTCTTAANCTAATCCTGAAAGCGGATGTTAACGGGTCACTGGAAGCTGTCAGAGAGAGCATTAAAAAGTTGGAGCGCGATGAAGTCAAAGTTTCATTTGTCCATGCGGGTGTGGGAGCCATAACCGAGAACGATATTCAGCTAGCAGCAACCTCAAACTCTACCGTTCTTGGGTTCAATGTAAGGCCAGATCGAAAAGCTCGTGAAATGGCAGACCATGAACAAGTGGAGATTCGAAACTACGAGATTATCTACAAACTCCTAGAGGATATTGAGTCGGCAATGGTAGGAATGTTGGTGCCTGAATATGAAGAAATTGTGACAGGGGAAGCCGAGGTAAGAGAGATCTATAGAGTTCCTCGGATAGGTGCGATAGCAGGTTGTTATGTTCTAGATGGGAAAATCACTCGAGGTTCGAAAGTGCGCTTTCTTCGCGAAGGTGCGATTATCTGGAAAGGTGATATAGCCTCGCTCAGAAGATTTAAGGACGATGTCCCTGAAGTAGCAGCAGGTTATGAATGTGGTATTGGTCTATCAGACTTCCAAGATCTCAAAAACGGTGACATTATCGAAACTTATGATGAAAAACAGATAGAGGTTTCCTAAAGGAAATTGAAAAGTTAACGACTTCAATGCCAAAACGACGAACAAACAACAAACGCGATTATCAACGAAGCGACCGGTTGAATGAGTTGCTACGTGAAGTTATTGCTCAAGAGCTCGAAAAGCTTGATGATAGTGATCTTGGTTTAGTAAGTGTCTCTTCTGTTCAAGTCGATAATGAATTGACTAAGGCAAAGGTGTTTTTGTCGTGCCTAGATGATGAAAACCAGTTGGTTGAGAAAGTAAGCGAATATAAAGGTAAATTACGGAAAGCTATAGGGGACCAAGCAAGGATCCGACGTGTTCCTGAGCTTGAATTTTTCCTTGACCCTGCAATAACTTCAGGCAATAGAATTGACGAAATTCTCGCTGAGATAGAAGCCAAAGAAAACTTGCGGAAAAATGAATTCAGAGACGAATAAAAACGGATTTGCAGTTATTGATAAGCAAGCTGGGTGGACCAGTCACGATGTCGTAGCGAAGGCGCGAGGAATCTTTGGAACAAAAAAAGTTGGCCATTCAGGGACTCTAGACCCTCCAGCAACAGGAGTTCTTGTATTAGGGATAGGTAAGGGAACTAGGTTACTCAGATTCCTAACTGACCTACGTAAAGAATACGTCGCTACGATGGTTTTAGGAGCTGAAACGGACACTTTGGACGCAGAAGGGAAAGTAACAAGTACATCTGATATCCGCCCGACATTTGAGATGCTTCAAGAAGTTTCGTCTAGTTTTGTAGGGGTTATTAAGCAAGTGCCACCTATGGTCTCAGCAGTAAAAGTTGATGGTAAGCGCTTATATGAACATGCACGTCAGGGNAGAGAAATCGAGAGNAANCCCAGAGAAGTCGTAGTTCATAAATTATCAATCNCAGAGACCTCCGAAAGTAATATTTTCTCATTGAANATTGAATGNGGGTCCGGNACGTATGTGCGGTCGCTCGTCTCTGACATTGCNCAAGCAGTTGGATCAGTAGCGCATGTGGGAACCCTTCGAAGAACAGCAGTAGGGTCATTTAACGAGTCACATGCCAAATCGATTGATCATGCAACGATGATAGGGCTGACAGAGGGTCTNAAAGATTACGAAATGATTGAAGTATCCGANANATTGAGCGATCGAATAAAAGTCGGATCAGTTATTAAAACCGAAGAGCTTAGCCCTGTTNNCATTGAAGGCCCCTGGGCAATTNTTGATAAGCAGCAAAATTTACTAGCTATGTATGAGAAATTTAAATCCGGTATGGTGAAACCTGCAGTCGTNGTGCCTCAGGAGAACTAGACATGGGTTCAATTCAAATTGTNGATGATGGGCAATCACTTCCCTCAAGTGTTGAGGGAACAGTAGCTTCAATAGGTGTTTTTGATGGGGTGCATAGAGGGCACCAAAAACTCCTCGGGTTAGTCACAAACGAAGCTGAATCAAAATCAATTCCTTCAGTCGTCATAACATTTGATCAACACCCGACCCAGATAACGAGTCCTGAAAACGCTCCTAAAATCCTGACTCCCTTGGGTAAGAAAATCCAATTACTTGAGGAACTTGGAATTGATTATGTTTATGTCCTTTCATTTAACAAAGAGCGTGCGTCTACTCCTGCTACTCAATTTATTCAAGAAATCTTCGTTGATGCGGTAAGAGCAAAGTCAATCTATATTGGAGAAGATTTTCAATTCGGCTACAAGAGATCAGGTAATGTCGAACTTTTGGAATCGGAAGGAAAGAGTTTGGATATTAAAGTGAATGGCATAAAGCTTTTCAAATCTGACNCAATTGACCAAGGGCAGNTCTCTTCGACNGTTATACGAAAACANCTTGAATTAGGAGAAATNGAACTTGNAAATGAAAAGTTAGGGCGTTCATATGAATGCACTGGAATAGTTGTTTCNGGTGATAAACGAGGAAGAGAGATAGGGTTCCCAACAGCAAANATAAANATTAATGAAANCATCGCCANCCCAGCTGACGGTGTTTATGCAGCNTGGTATCATTTTGCNGATGGGGAAANGAAACCATCTGCCGTCAANATAGGCAAACGCCCAACATTCTCAACTGGAGAAGAAAAATCAATAATTGAAGCGCATATATTGGATTTTGATGGTGATTTATATGGTGATGAAGCGACCTTGGTCTTTGAGAAACGAATACGACCGGAAATAAAGTTTGCCGATTTGGAGGCATTGCAACATCAGCTAGAGAAAGATTTATCTGAAATACGAACTAGTCTAAGCTAATGATTTCGTATCGAAGTTGGGTTTTCCTGCTAACGCGGTAACATTTCTATGTCACAAAAGTGATTTTTTGCTTAACTGAACGGTAATCGTCAGAAAAGCAGGGTCAGAAACCCAAAGGAAACAATGGCAGCTAATCTCAAACCAAAAAATGAAACTATTGAGGAGCATAGACTCCATGATTCAGATACTGGATCTCCGGAAGTTCAGATTGCGCTTCTTACAGATAGGATCAATCACCTAACAGAACATCTAAAAACCCACAAAAAAGATCATCACAGTCGTAGAGGGTTATTGATGCTCGTAGGGCGCCGAAGAAGAATGCTCGATTATGTTAGAGATAATGACATTGAACGCTATAGAAATATCATCGCAAAGTTAGGATTGCGACGTTAACGCTGACCTTTGGTGTAGAATTTAAATACCGAATAGGTAACTGAAAATACCGACATCGAAAAGATTAGCTGCCAGTTGAAAGCGCCTAGGTATAGGCGTTTCCAACTGGGAAGCTGAGCTCCGATGTTGATGTCCGATGGATCGTCCTTGGGCAAAAAAAAGAGGCGAAGCCTCAAAAGGAGTTAAACATGGCTGATGCCATAACCGTCAGCGGTGCNATAAGCGCCGNTGNCAAGACAATGACACTTGAAACTGGTGTTNTAGCAAATCTCGCAAATGGGGCAGTTGTAGTAAACGTAGGAAAAACTACCGTCCTTGTAACTGCGACAGCGAATAAGAACCCTCGACCGGGAACAGACTTTTTCCCNTTAACAGTCGATTTTGAAGAGCGGAGTTATGCCGCGGGAAAGATCCCAGGATCTTTCTTTCGAAGAGAGGGAAGAGCAAGTGAATCAGCAATTCTGGCTTGCAGGCTTACCGACCGTCCTCTACGTCCTCTCTTTCCAGATGGATTCCGCAATGACGTCCACATCGTCGCCACGATTCTTGGTGCTGATCAGGAAAACCCTTATGATGTNCCGGCTATAAACGCAGCATCTGCTGCTTTATGTATTTCCGATATTCCTTTCCAAGGGCCACTCGGTTGNGTTCGAATTGCCTATGACCAAGATGGTGAATGGATTTCCCACCCAACATATGAGGAGGGCGAATTCTCAACCTTTGAGATGGTTGTTGCCGGTCGCCTTCTTGACAACGGAGACGTTGCAGTAATGATGGTCGAAGCAGGGGGTACTGAGAATGCTTGGAAATATTANGAAGCTGGAGCTCCTAAAGTGGANGAGGAAGTTCTCGCTGCAGGCTTAGAGTTCTGCAAAGAACCAATCAAATCAGCGATAGCTCTTCAAGAGGAACTCATTCAAAANTGTGGAGAAATATCCAAGATGGAAGTAAGTCTTGCTACTGATTATACGCCAGAAATTATGGCCGCAGTTCAAGAAATAGGNTCTGGNCCTATAGGAGAAAGCCAAAAGATAGCTGATAAAGCACAAAGGGCAGAATCAGAATCAGAAGCTGCGTCTAGCATCTTGCAAACTCTCATGGAGCGTTTTGCCGACGAAGATAATGCTGAAACCCAAATCAAAGCAGCGATCCGATCCCTAACAAAAACTCTTGTTAGAAANAGGATCGTAGAAGAAGGAATGAGAATTGACGGNAGGACCCCAACAGATCTCAGAAAACTTTCCTCTGACGTNGGTATTCTGCCTACAGCTCACGGTTCTGGANTATTTCAACGTGGGGAAACTCAAGTCCTTAACATAACAACCCTTGGGACGAAGCGCATGGATCAGATGATTGACGGGATAGATCCAATTACCAGGAAACGCTACATGCATCACTATAATTTCCCGCCTTTCTCCACTGGAGAACCAGGGTTCATGCGAGGNCCAAAGCGGCGAGAAATAGGTCATGGTGCACTGGCAGAACGAGCATTACTTCCGGTAATTCCGAGTGAAGAAGAGTGGCCTTATACGCTACGTCTGGTTTCAGATGTGATGTCTTCAAATGGGTCAACGTCAATGGCTTCAGTTTGCTCATCGACACTGTCACTTATGGATGCAGGGGTTCCTATCAAAGCACCTGTTGCTGGAATAGCTATGGGGTTGGTTTTNGCTGAAGGCAAATACATAACCTTGACAGATATTCTTGGAGCTGAGGATGCATTTGGAGATATGGATTTCAAAGTAGCTGGAACTTCTGATGTGATTACTGCTCTGCAACTTGATACTAAAATTGAAGGTATCCCAGCGGACGTCCTTGCTGCAGCATTAGACCAAGCTAAAGGTGCGCGTATGGAGATTCTAAGCGTTATGAATGACGCCATTGCAGAGCCTAGAGAAGATGTCCGTGATGTCGCTCCGAAGATCATCAGCTTTGAAATCCCCATGGATAAAATAGGTGAAGTAATTGGTCCAAAAGGNAAAGTAATCAATACTATTCAGCAGGAGACTGGAGCCGAAGTCATCGTTGACGACGATGGTGTTATGGGTACAGTATCAATTGCTGGAACTGACCGAGATGCTGTTTACGAGGCACAAAGACAAATAAACCTTATTTTGGATCCTCCGACTGCCGACGTAGGAGGAGTTTACGATGGGAAAGTTGTCAACATAACAAACTTCGGTGCTTTCGTGAATATTCTTCCAGGCAGAGACGGTTTGCTTCACATTTCTAAGATTGGTGGCGGTAAACGAATAAAGCGAGTAGAGGATGTGCTCGAACTAGGTCAAGAAATTGAAGTACAAGTTGAGGATATCGACCCTAAAGGAAAGATAAGTCTCGTGCTAACGGGCGAGACTCAGTCAGCTAGTAAGTCTGAGGAAAATGGCGAAACGCATATAGAAGAGAAGGTCGAAGAAGAAGCCTCCCAAAAACCGACAAGCTTTGAAGATGAGTTCGAAGAAAGTCTTGCTGAAGAGCTTGGCGAACTGGGTCCAGAAGCAATCGGTGGGAATCAACAGCGCAACAGGAACAGGAAAAGCAAGGGTAAAGGGAATAGACGGTAGAAAGCCCAACCTCACTCTTCTTTTTAAATAAAAGCTAATGTTGCGTCAACATGGCAGAATTACAGTATGACAAATTTAAATGTAGGCGTATTTGGTGCTGCTGGGAAAATGGGTTCTACTGTCTGCCAGGCCATTAACAATGATGATTCGACGAATCTTACGTTTGCAGTAGATACCAATGGTGTAGGAACTGCAATTGCTAATACTCCACTGGAAATCAAAGACACTGTAGATACGCTTGAAGGTACGGATGTGATCGTTGATTTCACAATTGCTGATGCTGCGATGAACAATCTTAAATTCGTAGCTGAGTGTGGTGTACATGCAGTTGTAGGAACAAGTGGTCTTACCGAATTGGATATAGCGGCTCTGAACGAATCTTTTACAACGAGTAACTGCGTTGTTGTCCCTAACTTTTCTATCAGCGCAATAATGTTNATGAGGCTTGCGGAAATAGCTACTCCTTACTTCTCAACAGTAGAGATAATTGAGTTTCATCACAACAGTAAAGTTGACGCCCCATCTGGAACGGCACTNGCTACCGCAGAAAAGATCGCGCAAGCCAACGGAAAAGATGTAATCGACCCAACCACTAGTCTTGTTTTAGATGGAGCTCGAGGAGGCAAAGGACAGGGCAATATCCCTATCCATAGCGTCCGAATGGAGGGAATGCTTGCCCATCAGGAGGTCATTTTCGGTGCAGAAGGACAAACTTTGACTATAAGGCAAGATAGCAGCGACAGATCCTCATTCATGCCTGGGGTACTAATGGCCGTTAAAGGGNTCAGCTCATTGCGCGGAGTGAGCATTGGNCTTGAAGCTTTGATGGATGTCTAAAAGAATTATTACGACCATGATTGTGGTCATAGCGGTTTTGGTCATGGTTTTTTTAGGTATATGGCAACTTGNCCGCCATTCNGAAAAANCCAACATCAACGAAAGAATAAGTTTGAGGTTGGATAACGAACCACTTGCGCTGGTGGATTTAGACATATTGAGAAATAATGATGTCAATCAGATTGAAGAATACGAATATCGGAGTGTCTCTCTTTCGGGGCAGTACAAACAACAAGATAGTATTTTGGTGCGAAACCGAACATTTAACGGAAGCCCAGGATTCTGGTTATTAACTCCACTGGAACTCCCCACCGGTGAAATTATTATTGTCAATCGAGGTTGGATACCTATTTCAGCTGAAAATTATGTTGATACAAACACTTCAATATTTCAAGTCTCAGGGGTCTTGCGAAAAACAGAATTAGCAAAGGGGCTACAACGGGCCGACTTGAGTGACGGATTCCTCAAAAGCCTAGCCAGGGTAGATTTAAGCCGCTACAAAGAACAGCTAAATTATGAAATTTTTCCTATGTACATACAATTAATTAATCAATCCCCGCAACAAGTCGATGGTTTTCCCAAAATGCTCGATTCACCAAAGTTTAGTGAGGGGCAACATCTAAATTATGCTGTGCAATGGTTTATTTTCGCCACTATCGCAGGACTTGGTTATCCTTTGGTGCTTTGGCGNTACTCCAAAGGAAAAGGCCTAAAAAAACGCAAAGAATCTGACATCCCCATCGACTACCTTTAATANAAATGAAGAAGGAANGCCTATACACTGCTAGCCTCAATNAAAGAGAGAAAGGATTGATATGGCCAGATTTGGAAAAGTGCTTACAGCCATGGTCACACCTTTCACGAATTCCGGTGAACTTGATCTGAACGAAGCTGGACGCCTAGCGCAATGGCTTATTGAAAATGGCAATNACGGACTTGTNATAGCTGGAACCACNGGTGAATCTCCAACTTTAACCCATGACGAACAAATAGCTTTGATTGAANCGGTCGTAGAATCAACCGATGCTCCTGTCGTGGCAGGTACTGGNAGNAACGATACGAAAGCAGCANTCGAATTGACGCAACGAGCGCAATCTGTTGGAGCNTCAGGAATCCTCAGCGTCACCCCCTACTATAATCGNCCTTCTCAGCAAGGCTTATTGAAGCANTTCACCCGTATCGCTGAGAATACTGACCTTCCAGTGATGTTATATGACATACCTGTTCGGAGTGGACGAAAAATAGAGACNGNAACAATTCTAGAATTGGTTCANGNGGTGGAAAATATCGTAGCNCTCAAGGACGCAGCAGGTGANCCAGCCGAAACGGCATACTTGCTATCAAAATCACCGGATGGACTTGAGGTCTATTCTGGTGACGATTCATTAAATCTAGCCTTGTTATCAATTGGTGCAGTNGGTGTAGTTGGCGTAGCCACACATTGGTCNGGCCTTGAACATCAAAATTTGATACAAGCTGTTCTGGAAGGTGATTACTCNAAAGCAAAAGAAATTAACCAACANCTTCAACCATCGTTCGCTTTCGAATCGAGCCCAGAGGCACCTAACCCTATTCCAACNAAAGTCATGATGAANATTCTGGGATTTAACGTAGGAAAAGGNAGGCCTCCAATGGATACTGTTCCCGACTATCTTGAAGAAGTTGCCCGAGACCTAGTTTCTTCAATGTCTGTAGGAGCTTCAATAGATTCCTCCAAGAAATAACGATCCATTATGAGTGAGTCTGTTCAANTTACCTTTCTTGGTGGNCTTGGAGATATAGGAAGAAACTGTGCAGCGATTGAATCTAGAAACCAAATTCTTATNTTAGATTGTGGGCAGCTTTTCCCCGATGAAATGATGTCGGGAGCTCAATCAGTGCTTCCCGACTTAAGTTACTTAGAGGAGAGGCGAGACAAAATCGTAGGTTGTATAGTCACTCACGGGCATGAAGACCATATAGGAGCTCTCCGTTTCGCTCTTCAGATAGCTGAATTTCCCATCTATGGTTCGGAATTTACCTTGGGTATGGTGCGTCATCGACTAGCCGANGCTGATTTANTTGACAAAGCCNANTTGGTAAGCATCCAAGATGGTGAGGTTGTAAACATCGGCGACTTTAAATGTGAGTTTTTGCCTGTNACCCATTCAACNCCGAAGGGTTTAATCTCAGCAATTCATACTCCTCAAGGCCTAATTGTGCACTCAAGTGATTTTAAGCTGGANAAGAACCCNNTAGATGGAAGACTCACCGACCTAGATCGCATCGCCACGCTNTCAAAAGATCCAGGTATTCGTCTTCTGTTGTGCGATTCNACTAATGCTGAACTCAGAGGTTCAAGTATCTCTGAAAGAAATGTCGGAGATGGTTTGCAAGAAATCTTCAGNCAACTCCCTGATCATCGAATAATAACAACATGCTTTTCAAGNCACATTCACAGAATCCAGCAAATAATGGATNTTGCAAGGGCCGAGGGAAGNAAAGTAGCAACATTAGGGTTTTCAATGGAACGAAATGTNTCTCTTGCAAGAAGTCTGGGAGTGCTTTCAATTCCGGATAANGATTTGTTAGACGTCTCTGAGATCGCAAGCTATCCGCACAATGAAGTTTGCGTAATNAGTACTGGATCTCAAGGAGAGCCGAGATCTTCTTTGAGCCAGTCAGCTCAAAAATCTGGGAAATGGCTCAAAATAGATAAGAGAGACGCAATCGTCTTCTCTTCAAGGTCAATTCCCGGAAACGAAAAACGCATCGGCAGGCTCGTCAATAACCTGATCGGGTTAGGGGCCACAGTAATCGACGATGAAACTNTAGATACTCATACATCTGGACATGGCCAAGTTGAAGANTTNCGNGAACTTCATGAATCAGCCAAACCTGAGTGGTTCGTCCCTGTCCATGGTGAGTTGCGCCACCTCGTAGCGCATAGACAGTTAGCAATAGANANTGGCATAGAGCCGAGAAAAGCNTTGCTAGCAACTGATGGTGANCAGGTCATTATGGAAGANGCTGGCNTTTCAGTTGTCAAGAAGGTGTGTGAAGGGCGGTATATCTTTTCTCAGGGGTCCATAATTGAGACTGAGCATGGAGTTT
>PAWI01000010.1 GCA_002713485.1 Acidimicrobiaceae bacterium | reverse complement strand
TTCTGGTCAAAACATCTATAATAAAACTGCATTATCAAAGCTTTGGGAACTCACCTTTAAGCTTAGAGAATTAAGTTCAGTCTATAAAATTAAAAACTTAAGCACTGCAACAAAGATTGATAATATTGATGGATTTATGGAGGTTAGTGATATTCAGCCATACAAGATCTGCTTGGTCGCGAATTGCGACCGGAGTGCTTCCATCGGTGGTGACTGGAACAACTCCAGATGTGTGAAGTATTTTTTCAGGATTAGTTGATAGGACTGCATGACTATAGTTCGCTGCAGGCGGGCTGATAACTCTTGGATTAATTTGATAATTCATTTTTATATAGTGCCATGTCCAACTCACTGCGACGAACGATTCATTGAAAATAATTGAGAACTTGCTAATCTGAGAAAAGAGGGAGCTGAGAAATGGAAAGTTCAACACCGGACTCAATAAGTGAAGTTGATGTGTTCGCAGCGGAAACTATCGAGAATTGGTATCCAACCTATGACCTTCTTCGATCCGAGTGTCCTGTCTATCATGTGCCAGATACTGAGACGTATTTCCTAACCCGTTACCAAGATATTCATCAAATATTAAGAAAAACAGACACATTCAAGCGTGGGGCAGGGAAATCACGCCCCCTGATTTCTGATAAGAAAGCACAAGACTATTTTGCAGCCAATGGCTGGCCAAAACAGTCTGTCTTGGGCTCAAATCCTCCAAACCATAGACGATACCGAGACATGGTTGATCATTTCTTTTCTGTCACGGGGTCAAAGGAACAGACCGAACTAATAACGAATACTGCAAATGGATTAATAGATACTTGGATTGATGACGGAGAAGTTGAATATGTGTCACAATTCGCTGAGCTATTGCCATCCATGGTCATTACGGTCATGATGGGCTTTCCGCTTGAAGACCTTGAGAACCTAAAGGTATGGAGCGAAGCATGGGTTGCTCCTTTTTCTCTTCAATTGACAGCAGAGGAGGAACGTGAAGTATCGCGATTAATGGTTGAGTTCCAACACTACATTTACGATCACATACAAGACAGAAGAAGGAATCCGAAAGATAATCCAAGAGCTGACGTAGTTAACTACCTAGTTCACACGCCTGTGAAACTTCACTCCGAGACACGAATGCTAACGGATACTGAAATTATTAACATGATTGATCACCTGTACATAGGTGGAAATGAAACGACTACTTTTGCTCTGACATCTGGACTTTGGATGCTTATTGAAAATCCAGATTTGCAAACATGCTTAGCAGATAATCCATCGAAGATAACAACCTTTGTTGAAGAAGTCCTGAGATTGGAATCTCCCACACAAGGCATGGATCGACATACGATTGAGGAAGTTGAATTNAGCGGAATCTCCATCCCCAAAGGCGCCCATATTCACATGCGTTATGCCGCTGCGAATAGAGATGAAAACCAATTCGCATGCCCAGCTGACATTGATTTGGATCGAAAAAATGCAAGCAAGCATCTCGCTTTTTCGATAGGNGAAACACATTGTCCAGGAGCAGGNCTTACAAGGCTGGAGCAAAATATAGCTACANATCTACTGCTCGCTAGGATGGAAAACTTTAGATTTGCCGAAGGAAAGAACAGCTTCCAGCACCACATGAATTTCACCCTCCGCTCATTTAAAGACCTTCACGTTACATTCGATAAACGTTAAAGGACTGCTAGAAATGATAAGGGTAAGAACTCCAATCAGGGTCGCGTTTCTCTAGAAAAGCATCTCTGCCCTCCTGGGCTTCATCAGTCATATATGCAAGGCGTGTGGCTTCACCCGCAAATATTTGTTGGCCTATAAGTCCATCATCAATAAGGTTCAATGCAAACTTGGCCATGCGATTAGCAGTCGGGGATTTACCGTTTATCTTTTCTGCCCAATCAAGTGCATAATTCTCTAATTCGGAGTGAGGAGCAATCGCGTTGACCATCCCCATATCTTTCGCTTCTTGAGCTGAATATTCATCACCAAGTAAAAAAATCTCTCTTGCAAATTTTTGCCCAACCTGCCGGGCTAAATAGGCGCTACCAAATCCACCGTCAAAGCTAGCTACATCAGTGTCAGTTTGCTTAAATCTTGCCATCTCCAAGCTCGCAATCGTTAGATCACATGTGACATGTAGACTATGGCCACCACCGACAGCCCATCCGTTAACTACAGCAATCACTGGTTTTGGCATCGAACGAATTAACCGTTGAACCTCAAGTATGTGGAGTCTCCCGACTTTTGAAGTATCAATTGAATCAGCAGAGTCATTGTCAGCATATTTATAGCCATCTTTGCCACGAATTCTTTGATCACCTCCAGAGCAAAATGCCCAACCACCATCTTTAGGGGACGGCCCATTCCCAGTTAGTAGTATGCATCCCACGTCAGTACTCATTCGCGCATGATCTAAAGCTCTATATAGTTCATCAACTGTTAGAGGACGGAATGCGTTGCGAACTTCGGGTCTGTTGAAAGCTATCCGAACAGTTCCCTGATTCTTTGCTCTGTGATATGTGATGTCCACAAAATCAAAGCCCTTGACTTCACTCCAGAGCTCCTCATTAAAAATTTCGGAAACAAATGATCCCATAATCTAAGCCTATTGCGGTCACTAAGATTTGATGCAATAGGAGCTAAAACTTCAACACTAGCGATTTAATTTCTTAGATTTGTGTCTACTTTAGTTCCTATGCTCAAGCCACCATTCAGGAATTTCGCTGCTATGGTTTAGAACATAATTATTCCAAACCTCGCCCTTATCTTCCTTCGTCTCTCCGGAAGTTTCGGATTGAATCAAAGGCGAGGCATCCTCTATCGGGTCAACCCACTCTAAATTAAAGTCCTCAAAGCAGTCTCGGAAATCAGTATTGTGATGATAATCTGCGACCTGATGGATCATGAAATCATCAAAACTCTGAAATGAGAGGAGCACATAGTACGTTCTCGGTTCAAAGCCTCTCCAGTACTCATATCTAACGCACCCGTCTTCATTGTCGTGGGTTGCGGAAAAGACCCTTTGTGCAATTGCTTCCCAATGACCTTCAAACCCTTCTTTAATTTTGACATGGGCTAATAAGGTTGACACGGATTTATTATCACATTCCAGTCGCAGTATTGCAAAACTGCTAGTTAACGCGACGGTTATGTTCGACCAGGTTAATTTCCCACAACACTTGATCGAGTCGATCAGCTGCCGTGACTGGGGCGTAGAGCTGTGGGCGAGTTTCATCAATGCAGCTTGGTAATGGGGAAAGTATTGTCCATGGAGTCGGGTGGCAAAATTGGACTATGGACATCCTCCCATCAGTCTGACCTTCATCAGCTATCACCCTATGGATCCCCGTTGGGATAAGACCATTACTGAGATGTTCAAGCATAATCCCTGTATTAATTATTAGATGGTTTTCTGGCGGTGAAGCCTCAATCCAATGATCATTGCTTTTAATTTGAAGCCCTCGACTAGTAGCCCTAGGTAATGCCGTGATCAAGTTTATATCTCCATGTTCTTCAGCCCACAAATGGCTCTTATTCGGCGCTAGATTCATTGCTGGATAATTAATAGCTCTCGTCAAAGTAGCTCCGCCTGGAACAAATGAATCAAAAAACCCTTGGTCCACGTTCAAGCCAGTCGCAATTATTCGTAGAAACCGCAGCTGCAAATCTAGAACTTGATCATGAAAATTTTCAAGGACGTTTGAGATACCTGGTACAAGAGATTCAGGAAAAACATTATCAAAAAAACGATGTGGATAACGTTGCTTTAAGGGGTGGCCATCAGGTATGTCTTTCCCCCAATTAAGCATTTCTTTCCAATCAGGCACATCAGAAATTGCAGCTGTTTCAACCAAAAGGCCAGTGTAACCTCGTTGCCCATTGGTGCCGTCTGCTACAGCATCTGCTTTTGCTCCCGCTGACTTCGAGAAGAATTCACCTAGCATTCCGTAGACCTCGTCAAGGAAATGCTGAGACATATCGTGTGAGGTATAAACGAATCCAGTTTTTAGACTGCGCATAACCCCTTCAACTACCGCATTTCTAGCTTCCTTTCCACCATTTTCAAAAGCCAACATGTCAACATCAAGAACTTCTGTATCCATAAACTTAAGAGTAGCCCCTTCAGAGCTTATTTATAGCAAAAACAGACTTAGCTGATACCCAATTTAAAGATTGACGAACTAACATTGAGACATGAGTAGTCCTCTGAAAAGACTGAAAATATCAGTTCTCATATCAATCTTGGCCTCGCTTCTTCTTCCCGCTAGCGCGTTAATAGCGCAAGACGACAATGAGGTAATTGAGGAAGCGAAAGAACAAAGGGAGTTAAAAAGGCAGGAGCAACTTGCAGCGGAAGCTGAAATTGCCCTACTTGATGCTGAGGACCTTGAAGTTGTAGCTGCATTGGAAGCGGCTACAAGTTTAGTTAATCTCCAGGAAGCTAAAGCACAGGCAGCCGAGCAAAGACTTCAGGCAGCTCTTGATACAAAAATTCAAGCTCAAGAAGACTTTTTGGCCATAGCAAGCCAAATAGAGGAAATAGAAGATAAGGCAATTACCTACGCTGTAGAGTCATACATCGGAATGAGTGACCGAAGAACTGAAGCTTGGTTTGAAGCAGAGGATGCTACGATAGCCGCCCATAAAGTCGCCCTACTTGATTTAATCAGCAGTAATACAAATGACATCTTGGACCAATTAAAACTAATTCAGGAAGAGCGTTCTTATCTATTGACTAAGGCAGCAACAGCACAAGAGGAAGCAGATACAATTCGTGAGGAACTTGAAGAAGTTCGCCTCGAGTTAGAAGCACAAAAAGCTGTCAGAGCTGAGATTAAAGCTGAACTTGATGTTCGCCGATCACATTGGGACTCGGTATTAGCCACAGCCGTTCAAGAGCAAAAAGATATTACTAACTTCATCGCCGCTGAAGAAGAGAGAATTGCACGGGAATTAGAAGAAGCAAGAAGGAGAGCTGAACTTGAAGCACGACTCGGCCAGATAACTGAAGCAGGTTGGGTGCTGCCCTCACCTGGCACAATAACTTCATGGTTCGGCATGAGAATGCACCCAATTCTAGGGTATGCCCGAATGCATAACGGGGTAGATTTCAACTGCTGGACAGGAGACCCTATACGGGCCGCTACAGATGGCATAGTAATTACGGCTGAGTACTATGGCGGTTACGGATACACAATTATTGTTCAGCATGCCAATTCTATATCGACGCTGTATGCCCATTTATCGGGATATTCATCTCAAGTAAATGATTATGTTGTCGCTGGAGAACAAATCGGTTTATGCGGGACAACAGGACTGTCAACGGGACCCCATCTTCATTTTGAAGTGCGACAAAGTGGAATTCCAGTAAATCCAGTTCCATATCTTCCTTAAGATAAACCTTCCTGAGACAGGCGAAGTAAAGTTAGGTAAATAAAATGAGACTAACTGTTAAAGAAATAGCCAGAATTACCAATGGAAGTATAACCGGTGACCCCCTTATAGAAGTAGAAGGAATATCCACTGACTCACGTACTCTCTTACCAAGAGAGTTATTTGTTCCGATTATCGCAGAAAGAAATGGCCATGAGTTCATTTCCAATGCCGTCGCTCAAGGTGCTTCTGCTCACTTATATAGCCAAGGAAACCCCTATGGGAATGCGATCAAAGTGAATGATACCCTAACCGCTTTGCATTCATTAGCTAGGTTCTCTCGCAGCAAAATCCCTGGTGATGTAGTGGCAATAACAGGTTCAGTCGGCAAAACCACTACTAAAGATATGTTGTTCTCTTGTATTAGAGAACTTGACAATATCCACGTCAGCAAGCTTTCTTACAATAACGAAATAGGTTTACCATTGACTATTCTATCGGCAGACGAAACGACGAAACATTTAGTCCTTGAAATGGGAGCAAGAGGACCGGGTCAAATTGCGGAACTCTGCAACCTAGCTACGCCTAACATAGGTATTGTTACTCGAGTCAACGCTGCCCATACCGAATTTTTTCAAGACGAAGAAGAAATTGCTGAGACAAAAGGGGCCCTTATCGAAAGTTTGCCAATAACTGGAACAGCCATCCTAAATAATGATGATGATCGAGTTCGAAAAATGGCGAGCAGAACCAAAGCCAATATCATCACCTTCGGTTTCAAAGATGCAGTAATTATCGCCACTGATGTTTTCATAGACGAGAATCTTAATACCCGCTTTAGAATCAATAGTCCATGGGGCACTCAAGAAATATCACTCAATGTTCCTGGNGTNCACAACGTATCAAATGCGATGGCAGCAATCGGCGGNGGACTATCAATGGGNTACANGCTCGAAGATATATGCGATCCGCTAAGCAGAGTAAAGCTTTCACCCATGAGAATGGATAGCCGATATCTTATCGACGGGACATTAATTCTTAACGACTCATATAACGCTAATCCAACCTCAATGAACGCAGCTATTGACACGATAATGACATCAAACAGGCCTAATAAGATCGCCGTGGTGGGAACCATGGCCGAGTTAGGAGAAATAAGTCAAGAAGAGCATGAAGCAATTGGCGACCGACTTACTAAAAGCGGCATTTCATGGGTATCAGTAGGAGAAAAGAAATATGGTGGCACCTCAGTAGAAACATGGAGAGATGCGTTATCTTTCATTCGGAATCTGGATCTGATAGGCGAAGACGTCGTTATTTTGATAAAGGGATCAAGAGTCGCTGGTTTAGATCAATTGGCTGATGCTTTAAAATAACTCAAGAATTCAGAAGTNTCAGGCATATTGGCTCNNAACTCNCGGCGNTTNAGAGTAAGCATACAATTCTGGCACTTNACNGANANTTGAGCCTTTCTACTTCACCGGGTATTCACTTATTTTTGCTGCAAGGCNGACACCTAACAAGCTGGCTCATAGNTAGGAACNTATCTAAAAGACTGAATAGAATGNAAGTAGGTAAACATTTCAGTAAAGGTAGGATAGTGCCGAGTAAAAAGACCCATTATGAGGTTCTTGGTGTAAACCCACAAGCAGAAATTCCTCAGATTAAAAAGGCNTACCTTCAGAGAGCACGATTNCTTCATCCNGACAATAATCGTGGGTTAAGTAAATCAGAATCACAACGGAGATCACGCGAAATGCAGGAACTCAATGTGGCATGGGATGTTATTTCAGACGAAACAAAAAGACGGCGCTACGATGAACAATTGGTTGAGAAGACTACGCCTAGTAAACAAGGATTCACCTACCAAGATATATCGGAAGACTTTACTGCAACTGGAGAGTCTGTGAGGCCCAAAGGACCTGAGTTCGCNACAAGGGAGGAAATGGAAATTCGGGGNATAGCAAAGCTTATGAAACCTCTGCCATTAACGGTTCTCTTTTTAATAGTAATTGGCGTTCTTATCGGGGGACTNATTATCACAGGAAATTCTGAGAACACTGACCCAGNAACCGAATACGTTCCAGTTGACGAAGAGATGACTCCGATAAAATGCATTGATATCGCGCCTGTAGAGGATGTGCCATGTGATGGAAGGAACGATGCNATCGTCTGGGAAATCATNCCGGCAGATTCTAANTGTTCTAGGGGGCTTGAGCCTGAGTATGCCTCACAAATCGGAGGGATCTACTGTGTCGTTTATATCCAGTAGGCTTCCAATGATGAAATTGCAGAAATTACTCTAAAAGCCCCATCGTAAAGAGCTAGACAGATCATTAGGTTCAAAAGTCCATCCAACCCAATTTCGTCGACAATTGAAGATCTTTGTTCTTTTGATATTGACCGAACATCANAAAAGAACTGGTCTGCAATTGACGCNAGAGAGCTATCTCTACTGCTTGTATGATAATAATCAGAGAAATTATTAGGCAAAGCAAGCAATCCAGCAAGTCTGGAACGTACTATNTTCAGTATCTCGTTCGGGCATGAATCGCTTTCCCACAAAGCGTCTTCAAAATGTAGCCACCTATCTCGAAGATTTGTTGAGNGGGAAAGTACCCGATGCATCGGATTAGTTCTCGGATAGTCAACTTTAAGAGAGTCGGTGGGGGCTGTTGGTGTTGGAATCACGACGGTATCCATGTCAGATGGTTCTCTTCCAAGCGCTATGAGCATTTTCGAAAACCCATGAAAGAGAGCTACACCAAGAAGCAATTCGGTCACTTGTGATCGGCTAAAATAACCAACGGTTTTAAGGGCAATATCCTGACTCATTTGGTTTGGTGTTTGTATAAAAGAGTCAGTTATGCTCAGTGCAACATTCCAGGATTCCGGAAGATTCTTTTCTCGCCAATCATTTGTTACTTGAGATGCTTTCTTTTCTGTCAGTCCTGCCTCACGGGCAAGAGAAAATCTAACATTTTGTCAATATCCGCAATCAGTCAACCGAGCATTTCGCAGTCGAATTACTTCTTTTAGCTCGTGACTAAGTAAGCCATTGCACCAGAATTCTCCATAAAGATCGCCAAACTTAATTCCTAGATCTGGATTTGCAAGGAATAGTCCCGAGCGGTCGTCTCTACCCATATTGATATCGTAGCTCACCAAGTAAATTTGAGTGCGGTCAAATGACTACGTTAACTACCTTACCGGAAATAATTATGACCTTCTTGGGATGTTTATCTTGTAGAAAGTTCTTTATCTTTTCATCGGTAAGCGCTGCCGCTTGGAGATCATCGTCCGAGGTGTTAGCTTCGATGCGTATTTTACTACGAACCTTCCCATTCACTTGTATGGGTATATCTACTAAATCTTCCGTTAACAGACTTTGATCGGCAATAGGAAAGGTCTGGTATACAACTGTTTCAGTATGTCCTAGCTTTTCCCATAACTCCTCTGACACATGGGGAGTTAAGGGTGCCAAAAGTAATACTAAATTTTCTGCAACGGATCTAGGTGTCGGGGCATCCAGTTTGGTTAGCTCATTATTTAATTCGGTAATTCGGGCAATTGCAGTATTAAATCTTAATTCATTCATGTCCTCATTTACTGTCTTTATCGTTGCATGAAGACGTCTATTAAGTTCTTTGCTCGGTTGGTCCTCTGAAACAGTAATATCACCCGTCTCTTCATCTACTAAGTTTCTCCAGACACGTTGTATCAGGCGTTGCGAACCGACAACAGATTTTGTCTCCCAAGGTCGGTCCTGATCCAAAGGGCCCATGAACATCTCATATAGGCGAAGAGTGTCTGCCCCGTACTCCTCGTACATGTCGTCCGGAGTGACTGAATTTTTGAGTGATTTTCCCATTTTCCCAAATGACCTTAAAACTTCCTCACCCTGAAAATAGTATTTGTGGCCATCTTCCGTAACTTCCGTTGCATCAACGTATATACCTCGCTGATCTTGAAAAGCCGCAGCTTGGATGTAGCCCTGATTAAAAAGACGTTGGAATGGCTCTGGAGTACTTACATGCCCAAGGTCAAAAAGAACTTTATGCCAAAATCGGCTGTACAAGAGATGCAATACCGCATGTTCAACTCCACCGACGTAAAGATCAACGCCTCCAGTTTCGCCCTCCATCCAATACTTTTCAATATCGCTGTCAACAAAGCACTCATCATTTTGGGGGTCAAGGTACCTTAAGTAATACCAACATGATCCTGCCCACTGAGGCATTGTGTTCAATTCTCGAGTATAAGGCATCTCCCCATCTCCGATATCCATAATTGTTGTTGACCACGCGGCGGCTCTGCCTAAAGGTGGCTCAGGTTGACTATTCTCGTCCAGAGCTCTAGGGGCCCAATCAATCAATTCCGGTAGCTCCACAGGCAATAAGTCTTCAGGCACTGCATTTGGTAATCCATCGGGATCATAAACGATTGGGAAAGGTTCTCCCCAATAGCGTTGGCGACTAAATAGCCAGTCACGCAATTTGTAAGAGGTTTCTCTACTCCCATGATTGTTCTCTTCAATCCAGTCAATTACAGTAGCTTTTGCGGACTCAATGTGAAGTCCATCAAGGAAGTTGCTGTTAATNGCCGGCCCGTCTCCCGTGTATGCATTTCCATCCCAATCCGGAGGNGGTTCAACAGTNCGGATGATGTCTAGACCAAAAACTTCAGCGAATTCCCAGTCCCTTTCGTCTTGTCCGGGGACTGCCATGATGGCCCCNGTGCCATAGCCCATTAGGACATAGTCAGATATGAAGATTGGTATTTCGTTACCGTTAACAGGAATATTTGCATATGAACCGAGAAATACTCCTGTCTTATCTTTATTTTCTTGCCTATCAAGATCAGACTTTTGGTTAGCTTGTTTTTTGTAGTTACTAACAGCTTCTTGTGGATTCAGATACCCACCTGTCCAGCTAGGGCTAGTATTTTCAGGCCACTGTGCTTGAGTTAGATTTTCCACAAGTGGGTGTTCAGGGGCAAGTACGAGGTATGTTGCGCCAAAGACAGTATCAGGTCGGGTTGTGAATACAGGGACCTCTTTGCTCCCTGACCTAAAATTGATGACTGCGCCATCACTTTTCCCGATCCAATTCCTTTGCATGGATTTTATCGCTTCNGTCCACTCCAAGTTCTCGAGATCTTCAAGTAAGCGGTCAGCATAGGCTGTTATTCGCATCATCCATTGTTTCAANGGACGTCGATATACAGGGTGATTTCCTCGTTCGCTCTTTCCATCNACAGTTACTTCTTCATTTGCTAGGACCGTTCCTAAAGCAGGGCACCAGTTAACTGGAGCTTCACTAAGNTATGCGAGCCTGAAACNNTTAACCGTTTCTTTNTTTTCCGTTTGGTTGAGCGAAGACCAAGAAACTCCATCTTTCAGCGGGATNGATCCACTGTTAAGNAATGGAGTTAGTTCACTTATTGGCCTTGCTCGATTCTCTTTANNGTCGTACCAAGAATTAAATAGCTGTAAGAAAATCCATTGCGTCCATCGGTAGTAGTCAAGATCAGTGGTCGCAACTGATCTTCTNAGATCATGGCCCAGACCAAGCCGCTTTAGCTGCTTGCGCATATTCTCAATATTGGCATTCGTATTGACTCTCGGGTGTTGACCAGTTTGTCGCGCGTGCTCTTCGGCCGGTAACCCGAATGCGTCATACCCCATAGTGTGCAGTACATTATGGCCAGTCATTCGTTTGTACCGAGCATATACATCTGTACCGATGAATCCCAAAGGATGTCCGACATGTAAACCTGTTCCAGATGGGTATGGGAACATATCCATTATAAATACTTTAGGTAATTNGATTCTNCCGCTTTTGTCGGCAAGTGGGCCTGACGGATTAGGTGTGTTGTAAGTGCCATTTTCCTCCCAGCGTTTCTGCCATTTAATTTCAATTTCATCAGCTAGCTTGGCGTCATAGCGATACTTTGGGATTTCTCGACCTTGGTCCATTGATNCAGAATAGGGCTTCANGAGATAAATTATGCGGTGTATTCTTAGAAAGTGAACTTAAACCCACTATCTGCAGTAATTTTTGATTACGGGGGAGTGATGGCGAAATCGCCTTTAGGTCGAGTTGAACTTTTAGCTGAACTGCTTAATGCTGATCCAGAGGTTGTCATATCTCTAATATTGGGGACCGAAAGCACTGAACCAAATCCATGGTTTGAAGCTGAGATTGGGAAACAGCCTCTGGATGAAGAATTCGCTCGAAAAATGCGCAGGGTATTCAGTAAGAAAGGTGTCCATTTCGATCTGAAGATTTTTAGGCCGTGGGTTACTGAGGCTGTTAACGAACCCGACGAAATTATGGAACGTTTGGTAAGAAAATTGAAGAGTGAAGGGGTTTCTGTGGCTCTATTGACTAATGCTGTACCNGAATTTTGGCCTGTNATAGAAACGACAATTAATGTTGATCTTTTCGATGTGGTCGTGGACTCATCAAAAGTGGGACTAAGGAAACCCGATAAGCGCATATATGAGTTAACCGCTTCACTTCTCAATATAGATGTAAGTCAATGCCTTATGATCGACGATCTAGAACATAATGTGCTNGGTGCTAAAAATGCAGGAATGGAAGGGTTACTTTTCGTCGACTCCAACCTGGTTGAAAGCGAAGTATTGAAGTATTTCAGTTTTAGCTAGTGATTGAGGGCCCTATTAATAAATTACGGATCTCATCAAAAGATTGAACATCGTATTGAGGGTTAGTTCTGGTTCTGTTCATAATATGATCTGGATTAAACCAGCAAGCGTCAATGCCGAAATTTTCAGCACCTGCGATATCAGAACTCAGACTGTCACCAATCATGATCGTAGAATTCAGATCTTTATGTCCTAACTTGTCCAAGGTTATTGCGAAAATATTACGATCTGGCTTGGCAACGTTCACTTCTCCCGAAATTACAACTGTCTGAAAATATTTAGCTATATCAAACTTTTCGATACGGCTTCTCTGAGTCTGTGAAACTCCGTTGGTAACTAAAGCTAACTTAAGCTCTTTGCTNAGCGCTTCAAGTAGNGATTTCGCTCCGGGTAATAAACCTCCACACTGACCAAGTTCGTAAGTGTATGTGTCAGCAAGGTGTAAGGAGTTAACGGATTCCTCCNTGCCAATGACTTTAAGAAGCTCAGNAAATCGCTTCACTCTTAAAGTATCTAGAGTGACAACACCCTTTTCCAGTTTGCTCCAAAGATCTTTATTTATAACCTGATATTTGGTAAAGATTTCCTGCTCTAAAACAAGCCCACAAGTTCTAAAGGACTTCTCCAAAGCTTCTCGCTCTGAGGCCGCTGAATCAAAGAGTGTATAGTCAAGGTCAAAAAGCGCAACTCTGTAACGCATATGTAAATCATAGAGCANTGTCATCTATCCTAAAATTTGTATTAANCCCTTTATTTAGGNATCAGTTGCCTTNAGTGAAGANGTTTAGGGTAGAAGATAAGCGTTTCAAAGAGACAGTAGAGTAAGCTATGCGAATGAGTCTGCATTGGCGTAAACGGCTTGAGTATAGACTTCTTCGGTGGCAGGCGAGATTTGAAAGTACTCTCTTCGATAGGATCTTCCCTTGGATCGCAGGAGTGGTCGTCTGGATTATTTACATCCTTCTAGCTTTGGCTAAGTCAAGAGAACTATCACAAGATGCAGATTTAGCATCCGTAATGCAGTCATTATGGCTGATAGGGGAGGGATACGCTCCTGAATCAACATTGTTAGGTCAGAACTACCTTGCCGGTCAAGGTGGATTCTTGATCTACCCAATTGCTATGTTGACGACAATATTGCCCACAGCTATTACCTTGATAGTCCTTCAATCTGCTGCGTTAGCTTTTGCTATCGTCCCAATCTGGCGACTTTCTCGTGATGTTGCGGATCTGAGAACCGGAACTAGTACAGTCATCGTTGCCGTTTACGGATCATACAGCGCTATTCATTCGCTTAATTTGGCAGGGTTCCGCTTAGAAACCTTTGCCATTCCTGCCTTGCTTTCGTTCGCGTTATGCGCATATACGAATAGAAAATATAAATACTGGTTCATGGCAGTACTGGCACTACTATCAAGAGCTGATCTTGGCCTATTAATAGCTGGTTTTGGGGGTCTGTGGATAGTAGAGGGAAAGAAAAAACTTGGGTATCAGACAATGGCACTTGGTTTTTCCTGGTCAACGATTTTTATCTTAGGTATACAGCCTTTATATAACGGTGGAGTTTTCCCTCACGTAGACGCTTTCACGAAATATGGAACCGGTAACCCATTTGCTGTTTTATGGGGAATAGTCATCAACCCTGCTACTTTCGTAAATGAGCTATTTTCAGAGGCGAATTTTGAAGTTGCAGTAGCTTTACTTGCGCCAGTACTTTTCTTGCCTATGGTAGCCCCTCGATTCTTGTTACCAGCTTTGCCTCTCTTCGCTCTGTATCTTACAGCTGATGTTCCAACTAATGAATTAACGGAATCCGGACAGAGAGTTCCAGTTATCATTTGTATGTTCATTGCACTTGTATTCGCACTTAAGAAAACGGGTACTGTAATCGTACAGCGCGTCAATGTAGACAGAACTGTTATTGGAGCTCTTTTGATTACTGCCTCAGTCTTCTTTGTCGCGAACTCAGTAGCATCTCCCTATGAAGATCCATGGTCTTGGGGGCAAAGGCAAGCTGTAGATGAAGCACGACTGGATGTTGTGGAGCTAATTCCCGATGATGCTGTTGTAAGGGCAGCGCCAAAAATTCTGCCTCTATTGACTGAAAGAATCGCATTATGGGAATTTGAAATACCAGATAATTATGGCGACCAGCTCGCCGATGATGCAGTAAGAAATGTTGATTGGTTTATTTTTGACCGCACAGAGATACCTGTGACTTGGACAGGCGTCGATATCTTGGACTTCCAGTCAGATTTGCGAGTTTCTAAAAGGTTTGTTCGGGTCTTCAACGAATCTGGAATAGAGGCTTATGCTACTCCAAATGCAGTCCAGCTGGCAGGCCTGGAACCTATTGATTAGAGAACGATTTAACTACTTCTTTCAGCCCGAATCTTTTCAGTGACAATCGAATTAGTTCTGCATTTTTTTCAAGTTCAGCATGATCAACTTTAGTTTTTGCTTTCCCAAAATCTAAATCGTTCATACCCCAAATAGGGAGAACATGGAGGTGAGTGTGCGCAACTTCAAAACCTGCGATCATTTGGCCAATTCTGTTTGGCTGAAAAGCTTCCATTTGCGAACGTCCGATGAGAGAAGCTACCTCAAGTAATCGTCCAGTAGTACTTAGGGGAACATCAATCCAGTGATCAACTTCTTGAATAGGGACTACTAGGCAATGTCCGTCAGTAATTGGGTTTATGGAGAGAAAAGCTGCGCATTCGTCATCACGCCAAATCGGATGTGAGGGTAGGTCGCCTTTAATTATTGAAGTGAATACAGTTGGCATAACCTTGCCTTTCCAGTTTGTGAACATAAGCGTATGCTAAGAAGATGGTAGAACACAATCAGCCTATAGAAAGATGGCGAGACAATGCTCTAACTGTTCCGAATCTAATCTCAATATTGAGATTAGCAGCTGTGCCAATTTTCGTTTGGTTGCTTATTGTGCAGGAGCGACCTCTCGCAGCTGCCATCTTGTTAGGTATCTTAGGGGCTACAGATTGGGTGGATGGATGGGTCGCTCGTAAATTCAATCAGGTATCTGAGTTAGGGAAGGTCCTTGATCCAACGGCTGACAGAATAATGTTTTTAGTCGCTGTATTTACAATGATGATAGATGGATCGGTACCGATCTGGTTTGGAGTCTTGACATTGGTACGTGAAGGAATCGTAGCAATAGCAGCTTTGATTCTTGGGGCTTTAGGAGCTCGTGCATTGAATGTAACTTGGGTAGGAAAAACTAGCAGCTTCGGATTAATGTTCGCTTTCCCGCTATTTCTATTCTCCGCAGCCGTCGCTGGAACTCAGTCAGATATATACCTACTTTTAGCGTTCATTATCGGAATACCTTCTTTAATACTTCATTACTTTGCAGCTTTCGGTTACATCCCATTAGCAAAAACAGCTTTGAAAGAAGAACGGCAACAGATGTATTAGTTCAAAAAATCAAATTAGCTAAGCGTTACCTCTGTTGCTTTTGAATTCAAAAACTGAACGACATGATGTACAGTCAGAGTATGAACATTCCTGAGAACTTGCAGTACACAACCGACCACGAATGGGTACTAATTGATGGTAACAAGGCAAAGGTAGGCATAACTGATTATGCCCAAGATGCTCTTGGTGATGTAGTTTTTATTGATATTCCAGAAATAGGAAAATTAGTGTCAGTAGGCGAAACAGTGACTGAAGTAGAGTCAACTAAGTCTGTCTCCGATATCTATGCCCCCTTGGAAGGTAAAATTGTTGAAATAAATAGTGAGCTAGATGATGGCCCAGAGCTCTTAAATGGTGACCCATATGGCGAAGGTTGGATATTCGTATTAGAGATTGATGAAGCTACGTCAAGCAACGGGTTGCTATCGGCAACTCAATATCGAGAATTGATAGAGGGCTAGCGTGTCCGACGATGATGATAACGACGAGCCAACGGAAACGCTTTCGCTTGACGCAATTGCAAATGCCAATAACGTAACCACATCAGCAGGATTTGTAGTTACAGACGGACCGATTGCTGGCTCNAAGTATATTTTACAACAAGGTAAATCATCATTAGGTCGTCATCCTGAGAGCAGTATCTTCTTTGATGATATAACAGTCTCTAGGCGGCACGCTGAGGTTACTTTATCTGATGGCACTGCAAGAGTCTCTGATGTCGGCTCTCTAAATGGAACATACTTGAATCGCAGGCAGATAGATGAAAGTGAACAGATGGTTCCAGGAGATGTGCTGCAAATAGGCAAGTTCAAACTTGTTTATTTCCAAGAAAGTAACTAGTGAAATCAATTTCCTCATATTATTCGATCGGGAAATTAGTTAAGTTGCTGCAGATTGACTACCCAGACATATCTATTTCAAAAGTCCGTTTTCTCGAAACGAAAGGTCTAATAGAGCCAGAAAGGTCTAGTTCAGGGTACCGAAAGTACAGCGATAAAGATTTAAATCAGATCAGATGGGTTTTAAATCTTCAACGTGATCATTTTCTGCCTTTGAAAGTTATAAAGGAGCGATTAATCGGCGATAGCGGATCAGGAGATGTAGAAGTCTTTCAATTGCCGCAGTTAGACCCATCTGTTCCTCCTGATGAAACACTTGAATTCAGTAAATCAGAAATTCTAAAACGAACGGGGCTCTCCGAGGAGATTTTTAATGACTTAGAGTCCTATGGGATACTTCCGAGACGGAATCAAGTTGTTGGGGAAATGTATAATGCGGATGATCTATTCATTGTTCAAATAGTAGCAAAATATAGCGTTTACGGAATAGAGCCAAGGCACCTTCGGCAGATTAAACGAGGAGCTGATGCAGAGGCGTTACTAATAGATCAACGCCTAACGGGGCTCCAAGGAAAGAAAGCCACAAAAGCTGTTCGAGAGTTATCTAGGTTAAGTAGTGAACTAAAAACCCTCCTCTTGCGACGCGCCTTGCACGGAAACGAATGAAATAGAATAACGACTGTGAGTATTTTTCAAAAAATACGGTTATGTTTTTATTATGATCGAAATGGAATTGGTCGGAGTCAGAGTCGAGTTTCCGGGACCCGCACCAATCGTGCTACTACGTGAAAGCAACGATAGAGGTCTAGTGCTTCCTATTTTTATAGGAAATGCTGAAGCCAACGCCATAGACATTTTCCTACGTAATGATAAGCCACCTAGACCCATGACCCATGATCTATTCGTTACGGCATTAGAGGAAACAAATACCAAAGTAGAGAGGGTAGTTGTTACCGAAATATCTGAGAAAACATTCTTTGCAGAAATCCATTTTGAGACTCCAGAAGGCGTAAAGACTGTCAGCAGCAGGCCTAGTGATGCCATTGCATTAGCTGTTCGTATGTCTTCTCCAATTTTTGCTGAAGAAGCCGTTTTAAATTCAGCCGGGCATAAAATTCGAGAAGAGAACGAAGAGAACGAAGAGGATGTATTAGCTGACTTTCGTGACTTCTTAGACGATGTAAGCCCAGATGACTTTTCTTAATAGTGCTCTCTAATTTTGGTGAAAGTTGGATTAATCAGAAATTGTCCTTAACATAAGAGTACTTACAACGACGTAATTTCTACAATGTCATTTAAAAGGAAGCAAAATGAAACAATCAAACGTCGAAATGTCATTTTCAGGTAAAAAGGTTACTGAAATTGTCGGTATCTCGTACCGTCAACTTGACTACTGGACGCGAACAGAATTGATCTCACCCTCGATTGAAAAGGGTGAAGGAAGCGGAAGTCGAAGACGATACTCCTACAAAGACCTTCTAGAGCTTAGGGTCATAAAGAATCTNATNGATGGAGGTATTAAGGTCGAAAAAATTAGAGAAATTTTTGAATATCTCAAAGAAAACCTTGATCAAGATGTAACCAAAGTGAATCTCGTTATTTCTGGCAACAAAACAGTCCTAGTTAAAAGCGGTGACGAACTAATTGATATTCTCCAAAAGGGACAAGGTGTCCTCAATATTCTTCCGCTTGCGACTGTCAAAGAAGAAGTCGATTCTGCAATTGTCCAATTAAGGCCGCTTAGCGAAGCAAATGTTGAACCCTCCGAAATGCAAATTGAAACAGGAAGTTAATCTAACCTGTGACTAAGTCACTTTTAGAGTCCCCTTTACATGATATTCATGTTAATGAGGGTGCAAAATTTGCTGAATTTGGTGGGTGGAATATGCCTATATCNTATAGCAAAGGAACCCTCCACGAGCACAAGTCCTGCAGNTCAAACTGTGCGATATTTGATGTATCACACTTGGGNACCCTAAAGGTAACAGGTAAAGATTCATTCCNTGCAATTCAAGGNACATTCACAAATGATCTGAATCGTATTTCACCAGGNCGCGCTCAATACAGTCACTTACTGAATGATTCCGGTTGTGTGATAGATGATGTAATAATCTGGTGGATAGGGGATTCCTTATTTGAAATAATGCCTAATGCATCAAATACAGAAAGAGTCAGTAGTGCCTTAAAGCTTTTTGAAGGGGATTTCGCTAGCTCTGATGTGACATATGATAGAGCTGTAATCGCTATACAAGGACCGGAATCCAGAGAAGTTCTCAAAAAGGTATCTCCAAAGCTCGCTTCAATCTATAGATTTAATGTTCGGCAAGTAGAATACGAAGATCACACCTTAACAGCAGCCGGAACGGGATATACCGGCGAAGATGGGATTGAAGTAAGTGTTCCACTAGCAGTTGCTCATAACTTTTGGCGAGACCTAGTTGGAAGCGGTGGATCTCCTGCAGGTCTAGGAGCAAGGGATACTCTAAGNCTTGAGGCGGGATTGCCACTTCATGGAAACGAACTTTCACCAGAGATTAANCCNCTTGAGGCTAACATGAAGTGGGTAATAGCGATNGAAAAAGNCGATTTCTTTGGAAAGAATGCAATCACTAAGCTNCTAAAAGACGGCCCATCTAGAAAGTTGGTTGGTATTAAAACTCAGGGAAGGCGACCACCAAGAGCAGGCCAATCTGTGACTAAAAATGGCGNACACGTTGGGGAAGTAACAAGTGGAAACTATTCCCCAATGCTGGGATGCGGCATAGCAATCGCTATGGTTTCTTTGAAAACAAACCTCGGAGAGAAGGTAAGTATTGTCGGAAGAAGGCAGGAAGAAGAAGGTACCATAGTAAACCTTCCGTTTTATGCTGCAGACCAATCTCTTTAAAGATAGTCAACTGCCGCCTGTCGTAATAGGGCATCTCCTAGCACCAAGCAAGACATTGCCTCAACCATAGGTACCGCTCTAGGCAGAACACAAGGATCATGCCGACCTTTTGCTTGCATTTCTGTCTCTTGACCGCTTGTAGTAACTGTCCTTTGGCTGGAAGCTATTGTCGCTGTCGGTTTGAAGGCTACGCGAAATGTTATATCTGATCCATTGCTAATTCCTCCCTGAATTCCCCCAGAATAATTACTTGAGGTCGCTACATTACCAGACTCGTCGATAACAAAAGGGTCGTTATGCTCTAGCCCGGTCATGGTCACGCTTGAGAATCCACTTCCAATGTCAAAGCCTTTAGACGCTGGAAGGCTCATCATTCCCTTTGCAAGTTCAGCTTCTAATTTGGAAAATACGGGATCACCTAGTCCTGTAGGTACATTGCTAATTCGGCATTGAATAATTCCGCCAAGACTATCGCCATCCTTTCGCGCCTTCTCAATAGCTTCAGTCATTTCTGCAGCCGCATTTGGGTCCGGGCATCGTGTCGGCGAAGCCTCCACGTGCTCTAGTTGGATGTCGCTAATATCGTATGAACTAGTAATTTGGTGAATTTGATCCACCCAAGCCAGTATCTGGACACCAGACGATACCGAAAGAAGTTTTCGTGCTACAGCTCCAGCGGCCACTCTTCCAATAGTCTCTCTGGCGCTAGATCTGCCACCGCCTTCATGAGCGCGGATACCGTATTTTTCATCTGTAGTGAAGTCAGCATGCGATGGGCGATAGACGTCCTTCAAATGATCGTACGCTCCGCTGATGTGATCTTCATTGCGCACGATAAGCGCTAAAGGGGTGCCTAAAGTTATTCCGTCTTTCCAGCCACTGAGTATCTCAACTACATCCTTTTCGTCTCGCTGAGTCACTAATGTACTTTGACCAGGGCGTCTACGATCAAGNTCGAATTGAATTTCCTCNGGAGTGATTTNNAGCCGAGGGGGGCAGCCATCAATAACAACGCCTACCGCAGGGCCATGTGATTCACCGAAAGTNTGTATACGAAACGTTGANCCTAACGAACTGCTCATCCTCATATGTTAGAGCAGTTGGCGTACAGATTGCATTGCATTAAAAAATGAAATTATAAAATTTAGNTTTTNTCCTCACACAATACGGACAGTTTTATTANCGCATTNTCAATAATTTCGCTTANAGCAGGNTGGACATATAGNAAGTCAGTCGCCAATTCTGAAACCGTTTGTTCAAATTTGATACCTTGAATAAGTTGNTGAATCAGAGTAGAAGCTTGTGGGCCTAGGATGTGCGCACCAAGAATTANGCCGCTGTGCGGATCAGCGATGATCTTGCACATTCCGAATTTCTCTTCCATNGCCCATCCATATGCTACGTCACTATATTCNTCAACGGCCGACACATATTCAACTCCTGTNTCTAATAGTTGTTCTTCCGTGAATCCAACTGACGCCACTTGAGGATTTGAAAAGACAGCATGAGGAAGGGGGAGCAGATCAATTGCTATCNGGTCNTCATTAATAATATTGTGTGAGACAACCTTTGCTTCAGCATTGGCAGTGTGTTTNAGTTGGCTGGGATTAGTTACATCGCCGAGAGCCCAAATATTGTCAACGGAAGTTCGCATATATTGATCAGTCAAAATATATCCATCTTTAGTTTCTATATTAGCGTCCTTAACATTAAGCGAATCTAGATCTGGTAAGCGGCCAGTAGCTATAAGAAGTGCATCAGCTTCAACAAAGTTAGGCGTCTCTCCCTCGTACACAATGCGAATCTCTTTACTGCTCTGATGAACTTTGGTAACTTCGGCTCCAAATCGTATGTCCACCTTGTTCTGGAAACTTTCGACAAACCGAGCTTGAATAGCCATGTCTTCACTTCCTAAAAGCGTATTTCCCCTGACTAGCATGACTACTTCGCAATTGAGGGCACTAAAGACATGTGNTAATTCTGTAGCGATATACCCCCCTCCGATTACCACCAAACGGTTTGGTAGTTCAGCGATACGCATAATGGTGTCAGATGTGTAGNAGNTGACATCAGATAGTCCTTCAATATCTGGTAGNACAGGAGAGGCGCCAGTAGCTATAACAATTTGATCACCTTCAATTACATCTTCCCCCACACGAAGTTGATGCTCCGAAANAAATGAAGCCGAACCGTTAANTACNGAAACATTGGGAAGGCTGTTACGGTAAGCCTCTCCGGCATTAGCGATAGGATCAATACGCCCAAAGATACGTTTCTGGATGGCTGCCCAATCTACTGAGACTTGATCTACTGCAATACCTAACTCATCAGATCTTGAAATCTCCGAAAGGACATCTGCTACATAAACAAGCATTTTGGANGGTATACAGCCTCGATTAAGGCACGTTCCCCCAAAAGTCCCTTTCTCCACAATTGCAATATCTAGGTCATCAAATTCTGGAGTGATAATAGTATTCCCAGACCCCGTACCGATAATGATTAGATCAAAAGTATTCATCACATAAGCTACCGTTGGTGTCAATCATTCAGGTGTTCTTCAACTAGGTTTGCTGCAAGTACTGGGTTAGTTCTNGATTCAATATTNCTATGNCTANTTATAATTGCATCACGAAATGTATCCTCAGTGAAAATATAGAACTGCTTCGAATCGACTGCGTCAAAAACCAGATCAGCNACCTTNTCCGGCTCCAGTGCCAAATCGTAAATTTCTCTAACTATCTGTTTACGCATATCATCCTCGTCGGATCTATCCAAGGCAATAGAACTTGTAAGNGTTTCTGGCCTATTTCTGTCACTATCTAGAATATTTGTTCTCACTAAACCTGGACAAAGAACGCTTACGCCGATCCTTGATCCCTTTTCAAGGAGTTCGTAATGTAACGTTTCCGCAATTGTCAAAACAGCATGTTTTGAAGCATTATAGGCTCCCATGTTTGGGTAAGACAGATGACCAGCGATTGAGGAGGTGATAACTATATGTCCTTCATCACTTTTATCTAAAATGGGCATAAATACGTTTAACCCGTGAATAACTCCCCACAAGTTTACCCCTAACACCCACTCCCAATCGAGAATATCTGAATCGATAATAGATCCACCAGCTCCGACTCCAGCATTTAAACAAACTATGTATGGTGGCGTGAATTCAGAAATTACCTCATCTCTAAAGGACCTTACGGAGTCAATATCTGAGACATCTACTGGTATGCCGATTGCGGAAATTCCTTCAGAAACAAGTTCCGAGACAGTGTTATTTAAAGCTACGTGTTCTATATCCCCCACAACGATGTTGGCGCCCTGGCTTCCAAAACGAAATGCTAGGGACTTCCCAATCCCGCTCGCACCACCTGTAATTATCACCGTTCTATNTTGCTTATTCACCACCCCTTTNTACCAGAGAAGCCCAAAGGGGGGCTAGTCTTATATAGATCTAAGTTCGGGAGTGTTGGAATGGGATATCTCAAAGCCGCTGTACTCTTTCCTTTGCGCTCTTCAAAAGACAAACTAACAGAACTAAAGAAACAGTATCCTTTCGACTTCTTTTTAACTCCATATCTTGAGAGCACGGAACTTAGATCTAACCGCGGGCTAAATAACGGAATCAATGATGGTTTCTTTGATGAGCCTAATATTCCAGATAGTTTCCTCACTCAATGGTCTCAGTGCAATGTAGTAATCGCTATGGATATTCCATCTAGAGTGCTCGAGCTGTTCCCAGATTTGGAATGGGTACAGGGAGTTTCAGCTGGACATGACCATATAAATGTCAACCAACTAAAAGCTTCAGGGATCAAATTTACCTCAGCTAAAGGAATAGCTTCAGCAGCAATTTCTGAATTTGTTTTCGCCCGGCTACTTCAAGAGGTCAAATACATACGTCATCTAGATGAACAGCAGCAGAGCAAAACCTGGCAGGCAAAATTTGGAAATCAGCTTAAAGGCAAAACTATCGGAATAGTTGGTGTTGGCTCAATAGGAACTGAGATTGCAAAGCGGGCTAAAGCGTTTGAAATGAATGTATTGGGGATAAGGGAGCGATTTGAACTTGGAAGTCCAGACTTTATTGATAACCTATTTCCATTTTCTCAACTAGACGCCCTTCTGGAAAAATCAGATGTAATCGTAATGGCCACTCCTTCCACAAGAGAAACAGAAAATCTCTTTAATGCTTCAAAATTTTCGAAAATGAAAAAGGGGTCTATATTCATCAATATCGCTCGCGGTGCTCATGTCGTTGAATCAGATTTAGCTAATTGTTTAAGAAACGGTCATTTACGAGCAGCTATTCTTGATGTCGTACGAAACGAACCACTCGATGAAGCTAGCGAACTTTGGAGCGCCCCTAATCTTTACCTTTCACCGCATTGTTCTGTTTCATTTGATGACTATGAAGCTAACGCCATTGACCTTTTCATTGAAAATGTTAGAAGAACACTAGAAGGGGAAGAGCTAGTCAATAGAATATTTTGAACTACCTTCGCTTAAAATTCGGAGTTCTCTTCTCCGAGAAAGCCTTGGGGCCTTCCTTGGCATCGTCGCTTGCGAAAACAGACCANCCATATTGGTATTCATAAGCAAGNGCATCTTCCTCAGTCATTCCGCTAGTTTCGTGAAGTGTTTTGAGGATCGCTTCTATGGCAAGTGGTCCATTTTTTGAAATAGTTTCGGCTATTTCCTGTGCTTTTTCCAACGCTTTTCCATCGGGAACAACATGGCCGATTAAACCAATATCCTTAGCTTCGCGAGCAGAGATATGTTTACCAGTTAAGAGTAGTTCGGCAGCTACTGTATAGGGGATTTGCCTGGGTAATCTAACTGCCGATCCTCCCATAGGGTAAAGACTCCATTTAGCTTCAGATATTCCAAATTTAGCACTTTCTCCGGCGATTCTGATATCCATTGCTTGCAGAATCTCCGTCCCGCCGGCGATAGCGACACCTTCTACAGCGGCGATAATAGGTTTAGTCGGTCTATANGAGCGCAAAAGACCTTTCCAATGGATNTCTGGATCTTCCTTAGATCTTGCTTTCATATCAATGCCTGTATCAGCATCGTCTGCATCGCCGGACATAGCTCTGAGGTCAGCACCTGAGGTGAAATTGCCGTCAGCGCCGGTGACTATTACGCAGCGTATGTCATCGTTTTCGGAGGCTTCTAAAAAAGCATCGTACATCCTCACGATCATGGCTCCGGACATAGCATTCATGCGGTGGGGTCTGTTTAAAGTAACCGTCATCACGTGATCGTGAATTTCTACAAGTGCATCAGCCATCTACTAACCTTTCTAGACATATAGATACTGAGTATAAGTTAATNNCGGAATTCATCAATATTTGGGCAACTACAAACAAGGTTCTTGTCGCCATAAGCTCCGTCAATTCTCCCTACAGGAGGCCAGTACTTNTGTTCTCTAACTTCGGGTAGAGGATATACTGCCTCTTCCCGCGAGTAAGGGTGGTCCCATTCCGAAGAAGTGGCATGTGAAGCTGTATGNGGTGCATGCCGCAGCATTGAATTCTCATAGGTATATGACCCTTTCGATATTTGATCAATTTCCTTCTTAATCGCAATCATTGCATCACAGAACTTATCTATTTCGCTCAAGGATTCAGACTCAGTTGGTTCAATCATTAGCGTTCCTGGTACGGGAAATGACATAGTTGGAGCGTGAAAACCATAATCCATTAGACGCTTTGCAATATCATCTGCAGCGACCCCACAGTCAGCATCAATTGGTCGAATATCAATTATGCACTCGTGGGCAATAAGACCATTTTTTCCTGTAAAGAGTATTTCGTAATGCTCAGATAACCGCTTCGCAATATAATTAGCACTCAAAATGGCTGTCTTTGTAGCACATGTCAACCCACTAGATCCCATCATTGCGATATACGCCCACGATATTGGGAGTATCCCTGCTGATCCCCAAGGGGCACCACTTACACAACCTACGCTCCCAGTTNCACTAATTTCGGGAGCAAGNGGGTGTGAAGGTAGGAAATCACTCAGATGTTGCGCAACAGCCACGGGTCCTACTCCGGGCCCTCCACCGCCATGTGGTATGCAGAACGTCTTATGAAGATTTAGGTGAGAAACGTCGGCTCCGAATTTGCCGGGTTGGGCTATTCCTACAAGTGCATTTAAATTAGCGCCATCTAGATAAACCTGCCCACCATGCTCATGAATAATCTCGCAAATCTCTGTTACAGCTTCCTCATATACGCCATGTGTGGATGGATAAGTAATCATAATTGCGCTTAACTTATCAGAATGCTCTTCTGCCTTATTTGCTAGATCAACCAGATCAACATTCCCATTTTCATCGCAGTCAACTACTATTACTTTCATACCAGCCATGACTGCACTCGCAGCATTAGTTCCGTGAGCTGAAGCAGGAATCAGGCAAACAGTTCTTTCAGTTTGACCATTTGCCAAATGGTATGCCCGTATAGCAAGCAAACCTGCAAACTCGCCTTGCGAACCAGCGTTAGGCTGAAGGCTCACTGCGGAGTAGCCTGTTATTTTGACTAGCCAGTCTTCAAGTTCGCTGATCAACTGATCGTATCCTCGGCGTTGAGCGCTAGGAACAAATGGATGAATGTTAGCGAATTCTTCCCACGAGATTGGAATCATCTCGGAACTAGCATTTAACTTCATTGTGCAAGAGCCCAACGGTATCATGGTCCGATCAAGAGCAAGATCCTTGTCGGAAAGTCTCCTGATNTATCTAAGCATTTCTGTTTCGCTTCGATACAGAGAAAATACAGACTGCTTGCAAAAGTCTGATGTGCGCAAAACATTCTTTGGCAAACTTGAAGGTATATCTGTCAATAGGTCGGTGTCAGTGAAAGCACCGAGAAGGTTGCTAACGATATGGCGATCAGTTGTTTCATCAAATGAAACNGCAACATGATCGGCGTCAACATAACGTATATTAATACCCCGCTCAAGTGCCTTGNCGACGAAGAAACTAGCGTTATCTGTTGTTTTTATAGTTACCGTATCAAACCAATTCTCAGTAAGGACTTCATATCCTGACGCCTTAAGTGTTCCCACAAATTCGTTCATAAGCGAATGCGTCTTTTGTGCAATATTTTTTAAGCCTTCTGGGCCATGGTAAACCCCATACATCCCCGCAATAATTGCAAGGAGTACTTGGGCCGTACAGATATTGCTGGTTGCTTTTTCCCTTCGGATATGTTGTTCACGCGTTTGGAGCGCCAGCCGAAAAGCCTGCTCGCCATGAATATCAATTGACGCTCCAACAAGGCGCCCCGGTAGCGATCTTTTATACTCTGCTTTCAACGAAATATAGCCAGCATGCGGCCCNCCGAATCCCATGGGNACACCAAANCGTTGAGAACTNCCAACAACNACGTCAACGCCTAATTCACCAGGAGGGGTAAGTATAGTCAAAGCAAGCAGGTCTGCTGACACCGCAGTTAATACGCCGTTTGTTTGGTGATTTTTTATGGCGCTAGCTAAATTCCTCACTTGTCCCGATGCACCTGGGTACTGGTACAGCACAGCAAAACAATCTTCAGGCGCATCGTCGGGATCACCAATAACAACGTCTATTCCCATAGCCTCTGCTCTAGTGGCAACAACAGCCTTTGTTTGTGGCAAGGTATCCCAATCTAAAAGAAAAGTATTTTTTGAGGATTTTTGCACTCGATGTAGCAACGCCATCGCTTCAGCTACGGCGGTTGGTTCATCAAGTAAGGATGCATTAGACAATTCGCATCCAGTCAATTCGCTAACGAGAGTCTGATAGTTAATAAGTGCTTCAAGACGACCTTGAGATATTTCAGGTTGGTAGGGGGTATATGCGGTATACCATGCTGGGTTTTCAAGGATATTTCTTTGGATAACACTGGGAGTAAAGTTATCGTAGTATCCAAGTCCTATAAGAGATGTTTTAACTTCNTTTTTCTCTGCTATTTCCTTTAAACGACNAAGAGCCTCAGCTTCCTCTAATGCNTCAGGTAATNNAAGCGGTTCAGACAGCTCACGAATATTCGTGGGGACTGCTAGATCAATAAGTGCATCCAGACTTGGCAAGTTAAGGGCTTCGAGCATATCCGATACATCTTTACCGTTGGGGCCTATATGTCGTCGAGGGAATTCGCTATTCTCAGTCATTTATGGGTACCTTAATTTAGACAATGTCCCCCTCTGTCTTGGTACCTGAGAGCTTCGACGTATGTCTTTCCCCTTCGGTGAATGACTTAACATTCTTTCCAGATGGCTAATCAGAGCGGTACATTTGCCTGAGAGTTTCGGGGGGACCCTTGCTCCTTCGGCGNCAACTANGTTGATCTCTCCCGCAATGAATATTGCAGCCAAGCAAATCCTAGCTCAAATATTAATNAAGTGCTTCTTTTGTAGTTAATCTGTCGGAAAGGTCGATCCCCGGTCAGTCAATCCGAATTTTTCAAACCGACCCCAAAATCCGTGTTCGTATAANCCGTAGCCGACGTNGTNTTCATATTCAAAACGCCCAACGTGATCTACAATTCCGTATTGACCTATACCTGCTATTGATGAAACATCGTTGACGAGTCCCTGCACAACCGGCTCAGGTCCCTGATACATTCCATGACGCCAGTCATCCTCGATTCCATAACCGGTTCCCATAGCCACATAGTTAGCCAATAGAGGAGTGCATTTCATGCTAATTTTTGCATCGGGAAAGTGAATTACCGATCCACTGAGCATCCTTGTGCCGGGAACTAATTCATGNTCGTACTCCGGCTTCCCTANCCATTCATTTTGTNTTTCGGGATCGTGCCAAACCCGCACNGCTTCTTCCAATTCGCGAACCCCTTCGTTAGTTTCTTGAAGCATGTAAATTATGGCATGATCTTCAAANTCAACCGGGTAGTAATTCCATAGTCCTTCCATAACGGAGACGCCTTGACGAATCCCATCTGATTCTTTCTCCCCAACAGGCCTAACACCCCATGACCGGTCTCNGCTACCTCCCCAATTCTCATCCGACACTTCCCANGNAGAATCNGGTGTGCTCAGTTNCCCGTTCCAGCGACCAAGCTGNGCAAATCTCATCGTATCAAAGACAACTTTTCCTTCTCTTCTGAGGTATTGTCTAGGTTCTTCAAGTGGTTTGTGAGATGCGGTCCACGTAACATCCATTTCAACACCCCATTCGTTTGGNGCACATTTGACTCGTAANNNCCGAAGCGGNTCTAAAATTTCGATTGATATGGGNCCTACTTGCATAGAAGATCTGTCTTCAAGNGGCTGAGAAGCTCTTACGACTCGGTGCTTTTCCTTCGTTCCAACTGCAATGAAAGCGTCGGTGACACCAAGGTTTGGGTACTGACCTAAACCGAAAATTGTCATTACTTCATCAGATGAACCATGAAGATTGAAATAGTAGCGGTCATAGAAATTTCGATCGCTGGTGGCAGGGTGGCGGATATATTCAGCAGTCTGATGGACTGGGTAATCGTCCCAAGAAGATATAGACATTCTGTTCCTTTTGTTAATCTAGAATTAGCATATTCGGTGTNGACGTTCATCTGAAATCAAGANGGGATTGAATGTTGTTAAACGCTTGAAAGAGTCANAGGAAATCTGCGACTTNTGCCCAACCTCCTATATCTGGAGGGGGAATTACCTCATCTGCAAGATCTAGAAGCCTTTGCTCAGCCCCTGCGACCACAATNGANTTNTCTGCCTGTGTCAACATTTCTAANTCATTNCCNGCATCACCAACGCATATNATCTGGGACGGAGAAAAGTTTTGATNCTCNCACCACTGCTGTATTCCTGACCATTTTGAAATATTGAACGGTTGCACTGTAAGAGAGTATCCATCAAACAATCGATCTTTGTATAGGGATGGATTAGCTACCCCAGTCTTTCGAAGATCTTCCGTGACTTTACTAAGTTCATCCTGTGGATACCCTAAAATGCAAAAATTGAGGACATTCAGGCCAAGAGAGTAAACATCTAGATGCGGCTGGACTACGAGGTCAGGCCCTATTGCCTCTAGGTGACCTTTACTGGTTGTAGGCTCACAGGCATAGACAAAACTATCGTCTGTGTATACGGTTGGGGAGAGCTGATTTGCTTTGAATACGTCCAAAATGTTTGTGCTCTCTTGTTTTGTAAAGGAAACCGAGAAGAGATTTTCGCGGGCTTCAAAGTCATAGCACAAGGATCCGTTTAGAAGCAGACATGGGACTTTCCAATCAAATTGTTCAAAAGTGTCAGAAACTATGCGAAAGCGTCGCCCTGTTGCCACCAAAATAGGGATTCCATCAAGTTGGATGGAGCGAAACGCCTCAAGTGAATCTGGATGGCAGAGTTCTCCATCATACCAAAGTGTTCCGTCCAGATCAGTCACCAATAGCGGCCTATTACTCATT
>PAWI01000009.1 GCA_002713485.1 Acidimicrobiaceae bacterium | reverse complement strand
GGTCCCAATACACAAAGCAGGGAAAGCCTCGTCAACTAGAATTGAATATAGAGCGCTTGATTCTGCAGCTAATCCTTACTTGGCGTATTCAGTTATTCTTGCTGCAGGGCTAAAAGGTATTGAAGATGGTTATGAACTGCCACCTGAAGCACACGATAACCTTTGGTCAATTGACAGGACTGAAGCACGTTCATCAGGCCTAAAGCAACTTCCTCAAGATCTTCGCCAGGCGTTGGACCTCATGGAGGACTCAGATCTCGTCGCTACTGCGCTGGGTGAGCATATTTTTGAGTGGTTCCTGAGAAATAAGAGATCTGAATGGGAACTTTACCAAGGGAAGGTAACCCCTTTCGAAATAGAGCATTATTTGCCAGTTTGGTAAGGAATGAAAGAATATGGAACGAACGAAAAAAACCATTTTACTTTTTGAACAGAATCGAATTCAGAACCATAAGATTTAAAGATGTCTCCACTACTTGTCTACCCCGACCCACCCCCGCCTGAGCTGGCACAATCGCTTGACCTAGCCGGATTCTCTTGGAAAGCAGTTGCAAACTCGTTGATCGCTGATGAACAGGCACTTGATCACGAATGGAGCGGAGCAGTAATTGTTGCTGACGAGAATCCGAATGATGCTTTCGCTTTCGCTAGATCTTTAAGAAAAAAATCAAAGCCACAACAAGGTATATTACTGCTACTAAATGCTACACAATTGGGACAACTCGAACTTCGAGACGAATTATTTGACGACTTTATTTTGACCCCATTTCGGCATCAAGAATTAGAGGCTCGATTAAAACACCTTTTCTGGTCTCAAGGTGTTGATAGCAGAGGAGAGGTACTAACTCACGGTGACCTTGTCCTGAATCTTGAAACATACCAAGCAGCAGTTGATGGTCGTCCTCTTGACTTGACATATATGGAATATGAATTATTGAAATTCTTGGTATCGCACCCAGGAAAAGTATTTAGTAGAGAAACCTTGCTTTCCCGTGTTTGGGGCTACGACTATTTTGGGGGAGCCCGAACGGTAGATGTTCATGTCCGGAGACTTCGATCAAAATTAGGAGAGGAATACGCTAATCTCATCCAAACAATCCGTTCTGTCGGATATAGCTTCGGACAATCTAGGTGGAACACCTAAGGGCCCTAAAAATTAGGAAACAACTATTGCCCTTTTAGGAAAATTATCTATTCCTCAAAGTTTTTTCTACTCAGTTCGTAAAGCTCAGTTCCCTCATGGTCACTATCTACTTGTTTTTGGAGGATGGTTCCTAATATTCCGCTAAATAACAGACCTGTCATGATGATTGACACTGGAACAATAATGATAAGAAGAACGATGATTATGATAGTTCCCGTCATTAACGTGCTCCTTTTATTATTTCTTCTTTAGATGATCAAGCATGACCTATCCTAGCCCATGCTTCAATCTCCACAACTGCTCCCAATGGAAGTGCTGATACGGCGACAGCAGAGCGAGCCGGTCGGTGGTCACCAAATTCATTCATNTANATATCATTCATTTTCTGNTAGTCNTTAATATCNATAAGNAACACNGTCATTTTAACAATANTGTCTAAGGTAAGATCTTTGCTTTTTAGAAGACTTCTAAGGTTCATAAATGCTTGAGATAACTCAGGTCCAAGCCCTCCAGTAACAAGTTCCCCTTCTCGAAGGCCTATCTGTCCTGAGACAATGCACCACTCTCCTGATTGCAGGATTGGTGAGTATGGCCCAACTGGCTTTGACATATTCTTAGACTACTCCTAGCGAGTAAGCGAGAATGTAACTCTATTGGATAAAGGTTAGATTTTAGAGATGGATCATCAAAGGTTGATAGCTAGTAAAGGTGANCTCTCNAGGCGATTATTTCTTTTGGGAACTAGTAGCACGGCCTTTGCCTTAGCATGCTCTCCCCAAAATCAAAGCGCTAAATCTGAATCAATTAATAATCTCAGNTATTTAAAAAGTGGCTTTGCTGACGGTCTTATAAGCCCAACGACACTAACTATAGGCTCACCGCAGCGAGCACCTTTTTTCCTTTATGGTTCCGATGGCATCCCAATAGTAAATAACGTGCCAGAGTTAATTTCTGCTACTTTGCAGTTTCCATCAGGGAAGTCAATAGAGGTGAACTTAAACAAATTTGACGAAGGAATTCCAACCCCATATTTCCCACTATTCTTTGAAACCAACGAAATTGGCCTCTATAAAATTTCTTATCTAATTGATGGAAATGTACAATCGCTATCATTTATTGTTGCCAAACGTGATGAAAATAATCTGATACAAATTGGGGAACAATTACGTGATTCCCAAATACCGACTTTTGACAATCCATTAAATTTTGCGGTTATTTGTACTCGATTTGATCCGTGTCCATACCACTCTGTGACCCTTAAAGAAGCATTAGCGAATACTCTTCCTACAGCTCTTCTGATCTCAACTCCTGGTTTTTGTCAAACAAGTATTTGCGGACCTTCACTAGAAATACTTATAAACCTTCTAGGGGAAAATCCTGACTTCAACGTAATACACGCAGAAGTTTATACTGACCCTGAGAAGATCTCTCAAAGTAGTAACTTACAGGATCTTTTATCCCCAGTTATTGATGACTATGGGATGACGTTTGAGCCAAGTTTTATAACTGCCAATAGCCAAAATGAAGTAACTGCTCGTTTAGACTATGCCTTTGATAAAAGCGAAATGGAAGCTGCTATATCTACGATTAGCTAAAGCTTTGTCCACATCCACAAGTCTTTTGTGCGTTTGGATTATCAATACTGAAGCCTGACGCGTCTAAACCGTCTTTGTAATCTAATGTCGCCCCTTGCAGAAGCATTGAGCTGGAAGGATCAACCACAACGCTGATCTGACCAAAACTTGCTGTTTCATCATCGTCAGCAATGTCAGAGTCGAAATACATTTCGTAACTAAACCCGGAGCAGCCGCCTGGCCGGACAGCTACGCGCAGCGCCAGATTGTCTTCACCTTCTTCTTTGATTAATTCATCTACTTTTGTGGTTGCGGACTCTGTGAGGGTTATCACTATTTACTCCATCATTTGGGTTGATTTCATTTTACAAGAAACTAATGGATAGAGGAAAGGCTTGTGCTAAAAAATTTTGTATCATTTTGTTATGGGTGCGGATCAAGCGGGTCTTGAAATCAATGAAAAGGTTATAAATCAGCTACGTGGAGTTGTGGATCCTGAGCTTGGTTCAGACATTGTTGATCTAGGCATGGTCAAAAAGATCGATTTCAAAGATAACGGAGACTTAAAGATCACGATTGCTTTAACAACAGCTGGATGCCCTTTGAAAGCACAAATCCAAAAAGATGTCCGGTTACGAATAAAAAGTATCTCAGAGATTTCGCACGTAAAGATTGAATGGACTGAGTTAACAGATGAAGAACGCGCAAAAACTATGGATCGGGCACGGTTTAATTTGTCTCAAGAAGACGTAGTTACTCAAATTCCACGAACAACAAAATCAATTATGATTGCATCTGGGAAAGGTGGAGTAGGAAAATCCTCAGTTACTGCCAATATCGCTACGGGATTAGCTGCAAAAGGTTTAACTGTAGGTGTTTTAGATGCAGACATTTGGGGCTTCTCAATTCCCCAAATGCTCGGGGTTGAGGGTCGACTAGCTGGAAACGAAGAGACAAAGAAAATTGTTCCTTTAGTAAAATCTGTAGGCTCAGGTACTTTAAAAATTATCTCGATGGGATTTTTAGTCAATGAAGATAAATCATCGCTTAATTGGCGAGGTTTAATTTTAAATCGTGCCGTGCGTCATTTTCTCGAGGATGTTGAATGGGGCGATATGGATTACCTTGTGATTGACATGCCTCCTGGTACAGGTGATGTACAAATGGGATTAGCAAAAATGCTTCCAAGGTCAGACATGATTGTGGTGACCACTCCTTCAAAGACTGTGCAGACAGTAGCCACAAGAGTTGCAAGCATGGCGCAAAGCTATTATTTGCGTATCGCAGGAGTCATTGAAAATATGTCCTTCTTCGTGAATGAGGAGGGAAAGCAATACAACATCTTCGGTAGCGGAGGTGGAGAAAAACTAGCACACGATCTGGGCGTTCCTCTACTCGGATCAATTCCTATCGATCCATTCGTTAGCGACGGCTCTGACACAGGAACTCCCGTGATTCTTGGCGAAGGACATGCTGCTGATGCGTTGAAATCAATTGTTGATGAGATAATTGCAGCAGTTCCTAAAATCAACCCATTAGATTGCACTGCTCATACTTCTATGGAAACCTCAGTTACTATTTCGAATAGTTAACGAATAACCCATCCTGCTTTAAGGTGTTTAACTGTCTTTTCTTCTTCAAGTTTGGCTAAATGAACCTCGACTGATGCAGCAAAATTTTCAATTTGTTCTTGATCCGAACCTTTTGGAATAGTGGAAGTAGCAATTTCTGTCGAAGTTTTCGCGCCTTTTTTTAATGCCTTGACGATATCTTTGTCTGTCTTTTCAAATGCTTGAATAGCTGCAGAAATAGCCTTTTTGGGATCTTCAATGACATGTCCAAAGGCAGGAGCGAATCTTTTTAGCCTCATTTTTTGTATCTTTTGAAAGCTCTGATGATAGGAGGTGAGGTTAGAGGAACCTGAGATGAGGGGAATTGACTTATCATCGGAAATAAGTTTTCCGCAGATTAGTGTTCTCTCTTCTTCAAGCAAGAAAGACTTGTGCTCTGAAACCGGACCATCCATATCGTGNATAGTGATNCTAAACTCAGTTCCTAGAATACTGTCNCCNTTCTTTGGTGTTAGGCGCTCTGCACCTGTGCGTTCAATAAGTTCATCAATCGCACCAGCATGTGTAGGGTCAGAACACGTGCTAGTTACCCAGCGNATTCTATCTCCCCCGCATCCTATGACTGAATCCAAATGAGTACTGTTTTCAGGTCCTGGATCAATAACAACAATTTCATCAATACCTATTAGGTAAGTGTTAGTCCCATATGAAGTCANNGGGCTTGGATTNANAGCAAGGATTCTCCTCACGAGCGGACTTAANGCGCGNGCAACTCCGGGAACTATAGGCTCTGGCCCTTCATCAATTTCTGGTTCCATGATTAAGCCTTATACCTTCCTTCANTCGTCTTCTAACATTGGGGGCGTTTCACCGCTATTTNGATNTGTGTCTTGATCNATAATTCTACCGTGATCATTCTCATAGAAGAAGAAAGAATTCTGAGATTTGTTACTTTTAGTTTGTGTAAATTTTGAAGATCCAAAAACGGTTGTTTTAGATCTGAACCTATTAAGAATAATGCTNCGGAAAATAGGTCTAGTTAGTGGAAAAAGTAAGAGTAAACCAAGAGCATCTGTTAAGAAGCCAGGTGTCAACATTAGAGCCCCTGCGAAGAGAACTAATCCTCCGTCAACTAGCTCTTTGTTAGGTAGTTGCCCTCCAGCTAATTGGGATTTTATTTTTCGTATTATTCCCATTCCTTGAGCTCGAACCAGCCACGCTCCAATGATGCTAACCAAAATCAGAAGCATTATTGAATTTAGAACGCCCGTATTTTGCGCCACTTTTATAATCACATATAGCTCTGCTATTGGTACGACTATAAAAAGTATGATCAAAAGAAACATCCTTTTCATTCTACGAGCGGTTTGTTCACGTTTCACCAGAGTTGATAATCAAACGTTTTTATATTTCGTTCATTTCTTTTATAAGGAAACGTCATTATCCGTTCTAGAGTCAATATATGGAAACATATCCTCCATCAGTAAACGACTTAGTAGGTGCATTTGAAGATACAGGGATACCGCGACCTCTTCTTGTGCAAGAGGCGAGGAAAGCTATTGAAGACGGTGANTGGGAGAATTTGAGTGAACGTATTAACGCTCTTAAAAAGTTGTCTCTTCAAGAAGTTATTAATGGTACGGGTGTNCTCTTACATACCAATCTGGGTCGGGCTTCGTGGCCAACAACNTTTTCGGGGTCTCCCATTAATCTCGAANTNGATTTAGATTCAGGAGCTAGAGGGTCAAGACAAAATTATGTNGGGCGNTTATTCGCAAACCTTTGTGAAACTGAGTCAGCCATGGTAGTTAATAATTGTTCATCTGCAGTACTTCTTATTCTTTCTGCCTTAGCTGGTGGGAAAGGAGTAGCGATTTCTAGAGGAGAGCTGGTTGAGATTGGTGGTGGTTTTCGTGTTCCTGATGTCCTTGAATTATCAGGCGCCTATCTAGTTGAAGTAGGTACAACCAATAAAACCCGAAGAGAAGACTACGAACGATCAATTGATGCTCATCGTGATGTCTCCATGATCATGAAAATTCATCAATCGAATTATAAAGTAGTTGGTTTTACNGAATCTACTGACATANCAGAATTATCATCACTAGAATTACCNCTTGTNGCAGATATTGGCTCTGGGTTGCTTGACGAGAATTGTTTCTGGCTTGAAAGTGGTCCACCCAAATGGTTGGCCGGAGAACCTGGAGCGAGACAAACACTTTCAGATGGGGCTGATCTAGTGACTTTTTCTACAGATAAATTACTAGGAGGACCACAAGCTGGAATTATTGCTGGAAAAACTGATCTTATTGAAAAATGCCTTAACCATCCATTTGCAAGGGCGGTGAGACCAGGTGCATTGATACTTTCTTCTCTTCAAGAACTTGGACATAGATACCTAAATCGAGAATGGGAGAGAATTCCATTCTGGAAGATGGCTGTCGCNCCTATAGNTGCCCTTCAAGAACGGGCAGAAAACCTAGGAGTAGGAACACCTGTACCTCTCAAATCTATTCCTGGGGGAGGAACACTACCACAGGTCGAAATACCGTCATTTGGTATCCGCATAGATGGAGATATCTCAACGCAACTCAGAATGGGAACGGACAGAGATTTACCAATTATTGCTCGGGTGGAAGATGGCAATACGCTTCTCGATATGAGAACCATAAACCCTGCTTTTGATGAACAGGTAGCAGCATCGGTTAAGCAAGTCCTATAGTGCAGTGAGAAACCACACTATTTGCACCGCAGGCCATGTTGACCACGGAAAATCTACTCTTGTCAATGCCTTAACTGGAGTCGATCCGGATCGTTGGGACGAAGAAAAACGAAGAGGACTAACCATTGATTTAGGCTTCGCTATGGCTGATATTTCTGGCCATGAGAGTGTTTCATTTATTGATGTTCCTGGTCATGAACGATTTCTCAAAAACATGCTTGCGGGCGTTGGTTCAGTTGATGCATGTATTTTTGTTGTTGCATGCAACGAAGGGTGGAAACCTCAATCTGAGGAGCATCTTCGTATTCTTGATTTATTGGGGGTAAAGCAGGGAATTGTAGTTTTAACTAAAATTTCTTTAGCAGACGAAGACTTGCAAGAAATAGCAGCTCTTGAAATAAGCGAACACCTAATGGGAACGTTTCTTGAGAGTGCGCCTATGGTTGCCGTTGACAGTATCACTGGTGAAGGAATCGAATCACTAATTGCTGAACTAGGCAATGTGCTAAGGCATACTCCCATCTCAAAAGACCACGATAGGCCCCGTCTGTGGGTTGATAGAGTTTTTACTATAAAGGGTGCCGGAACAGTTGTCACGGGAACTCTAACTGGTGGGTTTCTAAGGGTCGACGACCAAATTGTGATTAACCCTGAGAATCTTCTGACAAAAATACGTTCGTTACAATCCCACGATCAACATGTCTCGGAGATCGGCCCTGGGTCCCGTGTCGCTATCAATTTAAGCAACGTTGATCATCAAAGCGTTAACAGGGGAAGTGTAATTACTAGACCTGATCAGTGGTTTCTAACTTCTACATTTGATGCTGAACTAAACGTTTTAGCAAATGTCAAGCATGAAGTTTCTCGTCGTGGAGCGTACCTTGCCTACATAGGAACAGAAGAAAAGTACGTTAAAGTTCGCGTGCTTGGTAAAGATTCAATATCTTCAGGAAGTAAGGGATTGATCCGTGTGTATTTGGATGAAAAGCTGCCACTTATGCTTGGAGATCGTCTTATATTAAGGGAAAGTGGAAGAAATGAAACAATAGGCGGAGCAATAGTCCTAGACCCTGAACCAATTTTAAGAGCGGTTGAAGCAAAACCTGATGGATCGTTGGAACGCATTATTGAAGAGCGAGGCTGGATAACTCCCTCTCATTTAGAGGCACTAACCGGCATAAAGAAGGCCGAGGATGTTCCTGGTTGGATTGTTGACCCAGACTCATTGCAAAAGATGATTGGCTACTTATCGCAAAAAGTTGAAAAAGCTGGAAATCTTGGTATTGACATCACATCGCTTAATCAGTACGAGCATGCAGTGATACAAGAACTAAATGATGTAATAATTGAGGGTAATTATTTACGAAAAGAAGGATCAGATAATTTTTCTGATCACCCTTACTTGCAGATATCTAGATCTCATCTATTTAAACCTCCTTCCCCAGACGAGGTAGACCCTAGAGAATTAAGGGAATTAGTTCGTCGCGGACTTCTTGTTGAACAAAATGGCATTTATTTCGCCCAAGAAGCGGTAACAGCAGCAGCAAAGGCCATATCAACTTTACTTAGCAAAAATTCTAGCGGCGTAACGGTGGGCGAGATCAGAGAAACTCTGGGCAGTACAAGAAAGTTTGTCTTACCACTTTTGAATCATCTTGATGAAATAGGGGCAACTATCCGGAGGGACGATGTTCGGTTAGCAGGGAAAAGATTAACCGAAATCATATGACATTGAATCACTCTAAAGCTAGGTTTGCCTTGCAGGCATAAGGAGAGATATGGAAACTGGACCAACCCCCCACTTACAAGGCGTATTGGGAGATTATGCGCCAACCGTTCTTTTACCCGGAGACCCGAAAAGAGCTAGATTCATTGCTGAAAATTATCTAACAAAAGTAAAATTAGTCAATTCTGTGCGAGGAGCTGAAGGGTTCACAGGAGAATTTGATGGAACACCTGTATCAGTTCAATCAGTTGGCATGGGCATACCTTCTGCTCTAATTTACTACACAGAATTAATCAGGTTCTTTGGAGTAAAGAAACTAATCAGAGTCGGAAGTTGTGGCGGNTTAAATGAATCTGTTCGGCTAGGAGATCTNATATGTGCNTCGGCGGCCGGAACTGACTCAGCCGCAATTGAANAGTTAAACAGTGGCTTAACTCTTCCCTCAATAGCTAACTGGGATCTTTTACTCTCAGCTGTGCAGATTGCTGATACTGCTGGAATATCTATGTCTGTCGGTCCGGTTTTTACAAGTGACTTGTTTTATGGGCCTGACTCTGANCTATTTTCCAAGTTAAATCAGCATGGCATTCTTGGCGTAGAAATGGAAATAGCAGGCTTATATACAATCTCTCAAACTGAAGGAGTNCAAGCATTAGCCCTTGTCACGGTTAGTGACGACATTATCAGGCAAGAAATAATGAGCTCTGCTGACCGAGAATCTACATTTGACAACATGATTCAAGTGGCTTTAGGTGTTGCAAAGATTTGATTCTTATTAAATCAANTAAAGGATTGATGAGNTTGCGGAATCATCTCTCTTCGTTCAATTTCATTTAATCCACCCCAAATTCCGTGCTGTTCTCCTATTCGAAGCGCATAATTTAGGCAGTCGGAGCGGACAGAGCAAGTCTGACATATCATTTTTGCCCGCCTTTCTCGTGCCCGTTTGTCAGATTTTCTTTCGAAATGCGAAGGAGGGAAGAATACTTTTATCTGAGGACCGCGACAAGCAGCACGAACCTGCCATCCCTGATCATTCAGAACTACGCTCATGATCCCCCTTTTATGGGAACCTAGTCACGGTTTTTTCTGCTAGCAAGAAAAAAATAGAAAATTTAAGAAAAATTCCGTTCATTCACCNGTAAACAGCGACTTTTATTTAACGAGATCTCTCAATTTGAGTTGTAGCGAACCTGCCGCGGATCATAATTGGCATTCCTCTTGCCATCAGAACCAGCATTCCGATGATTCCTACAGACATTGGAATCCATGACATTTGCACATTTGTTTGGTTGTATAAGAAAATTGTNCCTACCGTGAACATCACTTGTCCAATTAGCGTCCAGATTCTTGGAACTACTGTTTGGATGTCAATAGNGAAAGCAATCATTGAGAAGAAGATAAGTAGCAGGGCCCAGGGTCGTATNGGAAGAATGGTTAGCCCATAACTACTTAATGCGACCGAAATAGCGCCAATAACTCCTGCAATTCCGATTCCTATTGAAAAAAATTCAAATAGGAGCAATGCCAGNCCGGATACGAGCAACAAGTAAGTTATAGGTGGACTTGCGACTGTGTGCATTAGTTGATCAATAAGGTTGAGTCTATTTATTTTTGTTTTTGTTAACGGAGATAAGCGAGGTCCAGCATCGGTCTCAATGACTTCAGAAATAAAGCTATCGCGATTTACAAGAAAGTCGCCAAGGGTTGGGTTTGCGCATCTCGCAAGTTGCTCTTTCTCCGTTAACGTTTTCCCTAGCTCATCAACTNATACGCGTTCGCACTGTACAAGATCAGCTTCAATAGCCTCATCCCATTGAAGAATGTCATCTCTCAATAAGTTAGTCTTTTCTATTAAAACAGGTCCAAACTCCCTTTCAGAGAAGACTATTTCTCCAGTTTTTCCAATTGATGACCCTATTGAGACGCCTAAAGAATCAGCAACTAAAGCTAATTGTGCGACTTTTCCCTGAGCGGTGGAACCAGAAGGACCAACCCAAACTTCAATTGGAATAGAAGAATTCATGAAGGCTTGGCCAATCGAAACTAATCTTTCATTCGAAATCACGGCTTGTTTTGAATTTAACTGCAGAATCAGGGCGTTTGCTCCGCTTGTTTGAGCGTCGGTTATTGAATCTTCTAGTGCAGATGCAAGAACTTGATCTAAAAGCCCACTCACTTCGAATACTTCGACATAACCAGGGTCCAATGGTTCTTGGTTTTCCTGTGCGTGGAGAAANTGAACTGGAAAGAAAANACAAACTAAAATTAGTGCTAAAAAAGAAGCGAAATGCGTTCGCGTAACCTTGACTTCCTCAAGAGAAGGGAAAGATAGCATATGTCTATCTTATCGGTCTTGTGATTCTCCTAAGACATCAAGGGCTTCGTTAACTGACTCTGTGACGGTTACGATTTGGTCAAATCCAGTTGTTTTGAGCAAACCCAGAAGTGATTCCCTTCCACAAGNAACTACAATCTGTCCATCGTTTTCTCCTGCTTTTCTTATGCTTCCGATTAAAGCCCCAAGCCCTGCAGAATCCATGAATGGAACATCACTGAGATCAATTAGTAATTTTGACACTGTAGCCAACGAGCTTAAAGCATCTCTAAATTGATCAACGGTGTAAGCATCTATCTCTCCAGAAGGGCGACACAAAGAAAAATCNTTGGTTCCTTCAATGCTGATCTCTAACATGANGCCCCTCTCNTTAATANAAACACTAGATAGTGAATAGTGTAAAACGCAATTACNGCTTTGTATAGCTAGTTCCATGACAATAACNATTCAATCTTTNGATGTGAATAGAGTTAGGAGTGTTTGAGCGGTANNATTTCACACATGAGCAAAGTTCTCCTAGCTACTGATTCAGATGAAACTGCAGAGGAAACTTTCGCTGCACTTTCAAGTAACGAAACTATAGTTAGCCGTGTAACTCGCGGTGAAGATGTTCGCAGTGTCGCTGCTGANTTAGAACCTGATTTGGTTATTTTGGATCTACAAATCGGTAATATGGGCGGAGTTGCAGCAAGTCTTGACCTCCGGCATGAAATTACTGCGGGCAGACTCAAACCGTTAAAGATCATTTTATTACTGGATCGAGAAGCAGATACTTGGATTGCGACTGAAGCGAAGGCAGACTCTGAGCTCGTGAAACCTCTTAACGCCTTGCGACTTCGGAAGCTAGCTAAATCTCTTCTGTAATTTTGGTGGTCGGGTAGGCGGGATTTGAACCCACGACCTCCTCGTCCCGAACGAGGCGCGCTACCAACCTGCGCCACTACCCGCATTGCAAGCCTGAGCGTAGCGTAAACGATGATAAACCATATAGTTCTATCCTTTAAATGTTTGTCATTTACCCTTCTTTACTCTTTACGACATAGTCTTGTAAACGGATGGAGGTTGGTATGCGGATTTCAGAGTTTCAAACTCATATAGAAAATGTGTACGGGGAAAAGGATCGAGAACGCGGTATAGCAATGTCTGTTGCTTGGCTCGCAGAAGAGGTAGGTGAACTCGCACAAGCGATTAGGAAGGGAACTCATGAACAGCGTGTTCACGAGTTTGGTGACGTGATCGCATGGGTATTTTCAATAGCAAATCAGGTGGGAGTTAATATGGAAGATGCTATTGAAAGATACGTGACNGATCCTCCTTAAAATACTTTTCAGGATATGAGAGTTTCCGCTATTTGAATAGCATTCAAGGCAGCACCTTTTCTTAGATTGTCACCGGATAAAAATAGATTGATCCCATTTTCAAGAACAGTATCTGGCCTTATACGCCCGACATATGTTGGATCAGCGCCTGCTGATTTGAGTGGAGTCGGGATATCTTCNAGCATTACTGCAGGAACGTCACTTAGAATCTCTTTCGCTCTTTCTGNAGAAATATGNTCCCTAAATCCAGCNGTGATAGCGAGTGAGTGCCCAGTGTAGACAGGCACCCTTACACATGTAGCGGATACAGCTAAATCTTGGATTTCAAGGATTTTTCGACTCTCATCTCTAAGTTTTCTTTCCTCGTTTGTCTCTTCTAACTGATCGTCTATTAATGATCCGCAGAAGGGAACAACATTAAATGCAATCGGAGTTGGGAAACTGCTACCGGGTGAAAATGTAACCGCCGTTCCGTCATGAGTTAACTGGATAGCGCTTTCTCCGGCTTCACGAACTTGGTCTCGGAGTTCTTGAACCCCAGATAGTCCGGCGCCCGAAGTTGCTTGATATGTAGAAACTATAAGTTTAAGAAGCCCCGCTTCAAGGTGGAGGGGCTTTANGACAGGCATNGCTACCATTGTTGTGCAATTGGGGTTTGCAATGATTTTCTTTGGTNCATCATCCAACGCATGCGAATTGACTTCTGGGACTACTAAAGGAACGTCCGGGTCCATTCTCCATGCAGAAGAATTATCAATTACCATCGCTCCCGCAGCAGCAACNATTGGGGCTAATTCTTTTGAAAGTTTTCCACCTGCNGAGAATAAAACAATATCAAGGTTTTCCCACTGCGATTTAGCAGCGTCCTCCACAACGATATGTTCTCCTTGGAATTTGATCTCTTTTCCTGCACTGCGAGAAGAAGCAAAGAACCTTATAGAGTCCAGTGGGAAATTTCTCTCCACAAGAATTTCACGCATTACTGAGCCGACTTGTCCTGTAGCTCCTACTATTCCTATTTTCATATTTTTAGCGTACTAATAAGAATNGGTGTTCGTGGAGGTTTCTTTAACTTGATCTGAAAAAGGTTTAGTGTTTACTCAAAAATTCCTTAATTGTTTCTATAGCGTCTTCAAAGACGGGGNAAACGTTTTCGCCATCTAGATTTATTGTGCGTTCATGATTTGTNTTTGTGGAGATAGAAGTTTGAGAAATTATGTCAGTTATTCTCTTACTATCATCGGGGAATGAGAAAAATGATTGCATCTGTGGGTTTAATTCAAACTCATCATTCGCTTCTTCTTTAAAGTTTATAAACCGCCCTGGCATATTATCTCGAAGCTGTTGGATGGTGCTTTTTCTTGAACCCGGTACGTCATCTTTTCGTTCAGGTGTATTTTCGCTTTTGTTGTCTGGCTCTATACCTCTCCATTGAAGTATTACATTTGGGTTATCCTCGCATTCTTTCAATAGCTGAAGAAGAGCAGCTATTTCATGACGGCAAGGACTTGCCCATTCAGGACAAACATGATGTATCTGGATCTCGCTGACTTTCGGAACGGCTTCATGGATGGAACCTGATAGAACTGCTCTGCGAGTATTNTCTGATGGCGGAGTGACATGGATCTCAACNTCAAATGCTCTTTCTCTTTTATCATGCACTTCAAATGAAACGGATCCACGTTGAACAAAGAAGTCTCTAACTGCCCCTTTTCTTTGTATGGCTACACCTGGACCAAGTGGATCTTTGAAATTCGTATACGCGGCNATGAGTTGCATGATGCTATCTCCCAGTTTTGATGTTGGTNTAATCATTCTTGGACCGCCGTAGTTAAATTAAGAGAAAAGATTTCACGGAGTTGCTCAGTTCCCATATCAGTAAAAAATTCGTCTCCAGTACCAACGCTTTGTGAGGCTAACTCTTTCTTTTCTATTAGCAGNTCGTTGATTCTTTCCTCAAGTGTTCCTCTACAAACAAGTTTGTGTACGAAGACAGTTTTTTGTTGACCAATGCGCCAGGCTCTATCTGTAGCTTGGTCCTCAACAGCTGGATTCCACCATCTATCAAAATGAATGACTCTATTCGCTGACGTGAGGTTAAGACCAGTGCCTCCTGCTTTCAAGGAAATCAAAAGAGCCGGGGGTCCTGATTCATTTTGGAATTGATCAATCATCTTCTGTCGCTTATTTCTTGTTACTCCTCCGTGAAGAAAATCTGGTCGTGTTCCAATCGTCGTTGATAGATGTTCTGATAGCAGGTCTCCCATGACTTTGTACTGCGTAAAGACAAGAACGCGTTGTTTGGCTTCANTAATTTCTTTGAGTAACTCTTCGAGGCGTGAAACTTTTCCAGAACGTTCNCCCATTTGGGTACCATCAGCCAAAAAATGTGCTGGATGGTTGCAGATTTGTTTAAGTTTCGTCAANGTTGCGAGAATCAAACCTCGACGTTTCATTCCTTCTGCTTGATCAGCTTCTTTTANGAAATCATTAAGCACNGCTTGATAAAGTGCGGCTTGTTCNTGAGTTAAATGAGACCAAACGATTTGTTCTATCTTTTCTGGGAGATCAGGCACGAGAGATTTATCATCTTTAGTTCTTCTTAAGATAAAAGGATCTGTTAACTTGCGCATTCCGATTAAAGCTTTTTGGTCTTTCTTCTGTTCTATAGGCGTTGCAAATTTTTCTTTAAACCAACTTATGCCTCCAAGCATTCCAGGGTTGATTGCATCAAGGATTGACCAGAGTTCAGAAAGTCTATTTTCTACTGGGGTGCCTGTAAGGGCTATTTTTTGGTCAGCAGTCAGTTCTCGAATTGCTATCGCTGCATTAGTCTGATGATTTTTAATGAACTGCGCCTCATCACAGACAACAAGATCCCAATGTATTTTTGAGAGATTCTCAATATCGCGAGTTGCGGTGCCATAGGTACTTATAACAATATTTACTGACGTAGCTCGTTCTAGTAACTCATTGCCAGTAGGTCGCTTAGCTCCATGGAGGATAAGAACTTCTAAGTCTGGGGTGAATTGGGAAACTTCCTGTTCCCAGTTATGCACAACAGAAAGTGGGCAAATAACGAGGGTGGGTTTGTCTGAATGTCTTGATTGAATGTGAGCCAAGGCGGTCGGAGTTTTCCCTAAACCCATATCGTCTGCAAGGCATCCACCAAGGCCTAATCGTCCAAGGAACTGAAGCCAACTTAGAGCTCTTCTTTGATAGGGACGAAGCGCTCCGTTGAAACGTTCAGATTCATTTTCTTCGGTTAAGTCGTCATCTGGTAATCCCTCAATAAGTTTTGCTAACCAGTCATCGGCAGACTGTGTCTGAGGTGAAAATGTCGCTGTATCAAAATCAGTATTGGTATCTTCTGCTCCTAATTCAGCAGTGATCCTTAGGAGGTCTGTTGGGGTAAGATATTCATCATTTTTTCTTCGTTTTTGTAATTCTTCTAATGCAGCCTCTGCTTGTTCCTTGTCTATGTTTATCCACTCACCTTTTATTTGAACTAGGTTGCTCTTTGAGTTTGCCAATTCGACCAGTTCATCTTCTGATAGTGACTGGTCGCCAAGCGCCAAAGTCCAATCAACCTCAACCATGGCTTTACCGAGATTCGCGGAAATTCCCCCCCTTTCACTTGGAGTCGCTTGTGCTGCAAGTTTGATCCTTCGTCTGATTAATTCTTTTGGAATAAGAACTGGGATCCCGAGGGTGTCACAGATGTCAATACCGTCTAGAAGTAGTAATGAGACGTCATCTAAAGATAGGGATGTCGAATCATCCAAGGCTTCGGAACCTATGTGGTCTAACCCTGGAACACTTGCGCTCACCATCTCAATTGTTTCGTGCATAAAATTCTGCAAACCAGAACGATTTTTGGTTAATCCAAATGCATCAAGGGTCTGTTTATCAGTGAGTAATTCTTTCCAAGTTGCTACACGATCAGGGGTTGAGTGTTTATAGGCCTCAAAAAGCAATAGCCAGTGTTCATCATTACCTCTCGGCAATAGCCTGGCCTGACAAGAGATATCTAATCCGGTCTCAACCTGTAATTTTCCGTATTGAAGTTTGGCCGATAAGTCAAGAAGCGCGTTGTCGGTATCTACGGCGTCTGTGATGAAATAGCCGGATGCATCAGCGAGAGCGGAGCAGGTATTTCTGAGGGATCTCGTTTGAGCGGTTCGCTTGCGTGATAAGTAAGGTTTCCAGTTCGTGTATTGTAAAGCTTGCCGGCATGTGACATCAGTTAATAAGTTTTGAAACTCTTGTAACTCTATTTCTGATTTAAATCCAATTACTTCCGGCATTGCAATATATAGCTGTTTTCGTCGGTCTTTGAGTAGATTGTCGTTTAGTAACGTCCAGTTCGCCTTCCAGCGCAGACCGTCGTGGCGAAGTGAGGGGAATATCAAATCATTGGCTATTGCATTGATCACTTGAGCGAGGAGTTCGTGCATCCATTGTAATGAAGGACTCCACCGTTGGTTTGGGAATTTTTTGGAGAAGAGATTAAAGATATCTTCCGGCTCAGCCAATAAACCTGTAATGGGTTGAGTATTTATTAGTGGGGTNTTGATGGTGTATGTGTGTGTTTGCGCATCACGTGTTGCCCACCGGTTTCCTAAGAACGATCCCGCTAGGCGTCGGAGTTCAACTCCATGGAGAGGTGCGTTGTTTTTCCACCCCCAAAAGATAAATCCTTCGGGAGTGTTTGTGACGTGAAGAGAAGATGGGGAGTTTTTCCAGTCGATTGCTACTCACCCTTTATGCAATTCAAATGCTTCGTGAAGGATGTTTGTAGCCCTTTCAATATCAGTTTTATTAACAACGCAAGAGACTCGAATCGCGGAGGTTGAGATCATTTGAATATTTATACTTTCGCTGGAAAGAGTTTCAAAGATAGTTGCTGCAACGCCAGGGTTACTGGCCATTCCAGCTCCAACAACTGAAACGCGACCTATCGAATCGTCTGTGCTTACTTCACCTGCACCTATATCGGTGGCTACTGACATCATTATTTCTTTGCCTATCTCCATTTGTTCGGTCGGCAATGTAAAGGAAATATCCGTTACGCCTTCCTCTGACGTGTTTTGCACAATCATGTCGACGTTTACATCATTATCAGCCAGTGGCCTAAAAATAGCAGCAGCGATCCCAGGGTTATCGGGAACTCCGGAGACAGTCACTTTGGATTGAGACGTATCCGGAACAACTGCTGAGATAATTGGTTTTTCCATTATGTTTTCCTCCTTTGATACCCAGGTTCCTGGCTCCCAGGTGAACGCTGAACGTACATGTAATTTAACGTCATATGAGCGTGCAACTTCAACTGAACGCATAGCCGGTTTAGGGCAACCCACAGCGGTCATTTCAAGTAACTCATCAAAACTAATAGATGACATCTTTTGCGCTTGCTCACAAACTCTTGGATCTGTAGTAAAAACTCCTGATACATCGGTATACAGCTCACAGGCATCAGCATTTAAGGCGTGAGCCAAAGCAACAGCCGTTGTATCAGACCCTCCTCTTCCTAGAAAAGTCACATTGTCATCGTTCGAGACCCCTTGCGAACCTGCGACTACAGCTACTCGACCCTCATTAATTGTCTCTTGTACTCTTTGTGGATCTATTGTGAGGATTTTTGCATTTTGATGATTTGAGTCTGTCAAGAATCCAGCTTGACTTCCTGTAAAAGAATCCGCGGGAACTCCCATATCATGCAATGCCATACACATCAGAGCTATAGCTTTTCGCTCTCCCGCAGTAATTAACATATCCATTTCTCTCGCAGGTCTGGTGCTTGAAACTTCTGAGGCAAGACGCAGAAGATGATCAGTTTCTTTTCCCATTGCACTTACGACAAGAACGACGGAATGGCCATGTTGTTTTGTTCTCTTTACATGATCCGCGACTTCTCTCATACGATCTGCATCAGCTACTGAGGTGCCACCAAATTTTTGGATAATTAAGCTCACGTGATTTAACGGTACTCGCAATGTTCATGTTTGGCGTGCTATTTATCGCCATAAAATACTGTTACTTATATCTTTTTCTTCTAGCTATTCCATATGCGTATGAGGGTGAACGTTTTGATTTTCCTATCTTGAATCGTTCACAGTGGATCACTGACCATCCAGCTTCCCAAAGGGTTCCAGTAATATCGTATTTCGCTGAGCCGCTATACCCATCAGGAGTTTTGGTCCTTTCGCAAAAGTAGAGCCTCGTCTGTTGGTCTGCATATTGTTGGAGTTCCGTTAAGAACTGAGGTAGGTCTGTTTCGGAGGCGAGATTACCGATTGATAGGATTGAATGAAATGTAGAGTTAGTTTCTATATTGGGCCATTCGCTTATTCCATTGATTGATGGAGGTAAACGTGATGGGAGATTTTCTTTTGGCAGTAGCAGAAGGCAATTTCCGCTTAGTTGAGAAACTGAGCTGGTGAGGTATTTCTCATACTCTGATTTTCCGATATTCACGATATAACTTTGTTTATTGATGGCGTAGCCGGTAAGTTTTGTTAATTTTTCCAGGATCTATTAAGAGACCTCGGGTTAGAAGTATCAGACCACCAACGTCCGCTAAATCTCCATTTGTAAGAAATTGGTGGTTTCTCATCTTTTGGCCAGAGTTGTTCGAAGGCTTGGAGAATCACTTCTCTTTCGTCTGGTGTTGGTTCAGGTTTGATTTTGATATGTTGCGGTTCTTGAATCATTGTTTTTACAAGGGGATTACACCATGCTTGCGTTGAGGTAGGTCCTCACGTTTTGATTTCAGTACAGAAAATCCAGCGATTATTTTTTTTCTAGTTTCGGATGGGTCAATAACATCATCTATGTATCCTCGTTCTGCAGCAATATAGGGATTGGCGAAACGTTCGGTATAGTCATCTACTAATTCTGTTTTCTTTGAATCTGGGTCTGCTGCTGATTGAAGTTCTCGTCTGTGGAGTATCTCAACTGCACCTTGTGGACCCATAACTGCAAGTTCTGCTGTGGGCCAAGCGAATGAAAGGTCAGAACCTACTGATTTGGAGTCCATTACCACNTATGCCCCACCATAAGCTTTACGAGTTATCACCTGTATGCGAGGAACGGTAGCTTCGCAGTATGCGTATAGTAATTTTGCTCCGTGTCTGATTATTCCTCCGTACTCTTGATCAACACCGGGTAAGAAACCTGGGACATCTACGAGNGTGAGTAACGGGATATTAAAGGCATCACATGTGCGAACAAATCGCGCAGCCTTTGATGAAGATTCAATATCTAATACTCCAGCTAGAACAAGTGGTTGGTTTCCAACTATGCCAACAACATTCCCGTCTAGATGACCAAACCCGCAAACGATACTTTGTGCCCAAGAAGGGAAATACTCCATGAATTCACCGTCATCAACTAAAGATGAAATAATTTCTCGCATGTCATACGGGAGATTNGGGCTTTCAGGCATGAGCTCGTTGAGCTCTGGACAAAGTCGTTCTGGGTCGTCGGTGGTTTCTATACTTGGAGGTTCTTCCATATTGTTGCTTGGAAGGAATGTAAGAAGGGTTTTGACCGCATCGAGGACTTCTTCTTCGCTCTCACTTACGAATGTTGATACACCTGACTTACTGGCATGACTTGTTGCTCCACCTAANTCTTCCAAGGTTACTTCTTCACCGGTCACAGTTTTTACGACATCAGGACCAGTAATGAACATATGAGATTTTTCCCTAACCATAAAAATAAAATCTGTCATTGCTGGGCTGTACACTGCTCCTCCAGCACATGGTCCTAAGATTACGCTTATCTGAGGAATCACTCCGGATGATTGGACGTTTCGGTGGAAAATACCTCCGTAACTATCTAAGCTGACGACGCCTTCTTGGATTCTGGCCCCAGCTCCATCATTGAGTCCGATCATTGGAGCTCCGGTGGATAGAGCTAAATCCATAACTTTATGAATTTTCTCTGCGAAAACTTCGCCAAGCGCTCCTCCCATTACTGTGAAATCTTGGCTGAAGACAAATACTTTACGACCATCTATGGTCCCCCATCCTGTAACAACACCATCGGTGTAAGGACGTGTTTCTAGACCAGCTTCGTGGGCTCGATGCCGAGCAAGCATGTCTAGTTCATGGAATGATCCTTCATCTAAAAGGTAATCTATTCTTTCGCGGGCAAGAAGTTTGCCCTTCTCGTGTTGACGTTCTACTGCACGCTCAGGACCTGCCTGAATGGCTTCGGATTTCCTCTGTTCAAGTTCTTCTATTTTGTCTTGCATTGAATAATCAGTCATTGCTGTGTAAGCGTAATGCGCAGATTGCAACAAACCGATGACTTCTAGCCTAGTTCTTGTAAAAAATGTTGAAATCTGTATTAAATGACCGGAAAATAAGCAATTTTTAAATGAAATAGATTGAAAAAAAATGTTGAAGTACTGTTTTCACGATGTCATTTTCTACTGTTACAGCCGAGATGCTCCATAGTAAAGAGCATTTAACTGACCCTTACCCTCTCTGGGAGCAGATGAGACATGAGCAGCCAGTTTTTTTTGATGAGATAACGAAGACTTGGGTGCTCACAAGATACTCCGATTGTGTTGAGGCTTTCGCGAATTACGAGGATTTCTCCAATCGTTTATATGGGAAAACATTAGGAGTTGTGTTCGGTCCGACAATGCTTGATAAGGACGGTTCAGAACATGTTGTCCACAGAAGGATCGTTGCTCCGGAATTTGTCGGAAAGCGATTTGAGCCTTATTACGAAGCTATTGATCGGAATTCTTTGCAGCTTATTAATAATTTTCCCTCTGGTTCAATAGTTGATCTTGTTGATGCATTCACAACACGCTTGCCAGTTAACGTAATTGTGGACATGCTTGGTATGGATCAGGACGACCATGATCGTTTTCATACGTGGTATACGACGATGATGGCTGGATTAGCCAGATTCAATTCGGAAAAACAAAAGATGGGAGTGCTAGCCCATGAAGAGTTAGCAGAATATGTTGAGCCAATAATTGAAGACCGTAAATTATGTCCTATGGATGACCTCATATCAAAGATTGTTCATGCAGAGGCTTCCGGTCAGCGTTTAACTATGTCTGAAATACAAGCATTTATTTCACTGTTATTAGTTGCCGGCGGGGAAACGACTGATAAGGGAATAGCAAATATGTGGACCCAATTACTATTACATCCTGATCAGTTGGCTGATGTTTTAGATAATCATGATTTATTTGATTCGGCATTTTCAGAAATGATGCGTCACTCTCCTCCTGTTTTAGGCCAATTGCGCTATTCGGTTAACGAAGTTACTTTTAGCGGTGTAACTATTCCTCCTGACCAAACGGTTTATATCCAACTTGCTTCTGCAAATAACGACGAAACGATTTTTAGAAACCCTAGGGAATTTAATATAAGAAGAGATGATCTACATTTAAGTAAGGAACGAAAAGGTGGCCACCATGGCGATGAGGGACGTTATGGGCACTTGGGATTCGGTTTAGGTAAGCACTTTTGTCTCGGGTATGAGATGGCACGACTTGAAGCGGTAATTGGTTCGGCTCATCTTAGTGATTTTATGAAAAACCCCCGATTGGCACCTGGTGCTGACACTACGTTCATTACAAAGAATGCGACTAGATCTCCATTAAAAGTTCTCATTGAATATGACCGCCCTTAAGATGGCATTGTCTAGATAAGAGGTATTTTCGTGAAATTTGGAGTTGTTGGAGCTGGTGTAACCGGATTGGCTACGGCTCTTGAGCTTTCTAAAAATGGTCATAGCGTGACAATTATTGAACGTGATCAAACACCCATGCCCGAAACATATGATGAGGCGTTTCAGTGGAATCGGAGCGGTGCTCCGCAGGTTAGGCATTCGCATGCTTTGCTAGGTCGTTTACATAATATTTTACGTGACAATCACCCTGAAGTTCTCAGTGCACTTCTTGATGCTGGTGTGACGGAAATTAATTTGATTGATCATATGCCTGAGACCCTTGACGATAGTGAAGTATTGGATGAAGATATAAATCTTCGCATGCTGGCTGCTCGACGGACGACGTTTGAATGGGTTTTGCGTAATACAGTGATGAATAATCCTGATGTGAAGATAAGAACAGGGGTAGGTGTTACTGGAATTCTGAAAGACCAAGCATTAATCCCAAAAGTTACTGGCCTTCGCTTTGACGATGGAAAGCATGAAGATTTTGATTGTGTGGTAGCGGCTAACGGTCGCCGTTCAAAAGCTCCTCAATGGCTCAGCGATGCTGGAATCGATGTACCTGATGAGGTCGTTGAGGATACAGGAATTATTTATTATTCTCGCTTTTACCGATTGCCTGAAGGGGTTGACCTTCCAATTGGTGACAGATTAGTGGCTGGTGATCTCGGATATTTGAAATACGGCGTCTTTTGGGGGGATAACGGCACGTTTTCAATAACTTTTGCAACATCGGATACGGATAAGACATTTTGGGGAATNAGAGATGTTGACGTATTTGAAAGCGTTGTTAATGCTATTCCTGCGGCTAAAGAATGGATAGATCTTGGGGCCAAACCGATGACTGATGTCCATTCAATGGCTGGGCTCTTGAATAGAAAACGCACATTAAAAAAGAATAGTGAAATTGTTGTAAATGGTTTTCATATGATTGGCGATGCTCTTGTTTGCACCAACCCTTTATATGGAAGAGGTTGTTCAACGGGGTTTTGGCAAGCTCATCTACTTGCCAACGCAATTCGTGATCATGGATCAGATTTCGAGGCACAATCTGAAAGTTTCCTTCAGAGCGTCGACGAAAATATTTTACCTTGGTACCAAGCTTCGGTTGATTCTGATCGAGGCAGCCGAACCGCAGTTGAAAATCCAGAGGATGAAATNGCAATTATGAAAAGATCTATCTTAAAAGAAGGTTTAATACCAGCTACTAGGTCTTCAGCAAAGGTGTGGCGTGGATTTATGAAGATGATGAATCTTCTAGCCGATCCCTCAATTTTAACNGAGCCTGAAATCAGCGCCGAGATAATGAAGGTTTGGGCAGAACGTGATCAAAGAGATCCCGAACCAGCCTTGGGGCCGTCACGAGAAGAAATGATGGATCGCCTAAAGTTAACTAATGTTTCATGAAGCAGTAACAAGCAAGACCACCTTCCGNTTTNGCTGCATAGTTTTTTTATTTGTTCTAGTTTCTTGCGGAAGTGGAGGATCATCCAATTATCTTGAAGAGGCTTCAGTGACCGATGATAAGAGAGTTGATGAAACTCAGAAAATTAACGAAAGTATNCCTGTAAGNCCAATCTCTTGGGAGCCTTGTTTNCAAAGTTATGAATGCGCTGTTGTGAATGCTCCAATGGACTATCAAAATCCTGAAGCAGGAATGATTAAAGTTGATCTCATTCGCATTACAGCATCTGCCAATACGTCATTAGGGCCTTTGTTAATTAATTTTGGTGGACCGGGAGCTTCNGGGACAGAGNTGGTATCNATGTATGGATCATTGTGGGAATTTGCTTTTCCTGAATTTGACATAATCGGGTTTGACCCAAGGGGAGTTGGTNAGTCCGCAAAAGTTGAATGCCCATTTAGTCCTGACAATGATGAAAAGTCCGTATTTGAAGACTGGGAGGACCTAACAGAGTTNTTTNACGAGGCTCGTGAGTATGCCGAAGCTTGTATTGAAATGAGTGGAGAACTCGCANTNCATGTTGGGACTAATAACGTCGCACGAGATATGGATAGGATTCGTCAGTCTTTAGGTGTTGAACAAATCTCATATTTGGGATACTCGTATGGGACACGTATTGGAGCAGTTTACGCTTCCCTATTTCCGGAACATGTTCGGGCCATGATTCTTGATGGACCCGTGTCTCCTACAGACCATGTAAGTTCTTTCACTCCAATACAAGGTCAAGGTTTNGAAACAGCTTGGAATCGTTTTGCACAAAGTTGTGACAATGATNCAAGTTGCGATTTNAATGAANATGGAGGAGCAGAAGCAGCATTCAATATTGTCAACAATATTTTGCGTGAATCAAATCTTTCCGTGGCTGGTGGAAGGGAACTAACNCGTGGTGAGTTTTTNCTTGGTACCGCTTCTGCACTTTATTCTCCCTATTCATGGCCGGATCTNATCGATGGTTTTAATGANATTATTANTCAAGCTGACGGAACGGTTCATCAGATATTAGCTGATCAACTTGCCGGTCGGCGCGAAGATGGTACGTACGATAACTCTCAGGCAGTTTTGTTTTTAGTGAATTGTGCTGATGACCCTGGTCGCCCATCTGCTGCGTACATTATGGAAGCAGTAGGCAAGGTNGCAGATCAGCTACCTCATTTTGGTTCTGCGATTCGTGGNGATACGGGATGCACTGGACTTGAACCCTCTGTTGATCCGTTGCATATAGGAAAGGCAGATTTAGAAACACCGGCGCTTGTTATAGCCATGGAAGGTGATCCGGCTACTCCGATTGCCTGGGGGCCAGGACTGGTGAACTCGATTGGAGATGCTGTTCTCATCACATCTGATGGTGACGGCCACGGCGCATTTCTTACAAACAGCGATTGCGTTACTGAAGTAGTTTTTGATTATCTGATAGAGCTAACGGTTCCTCCAGATGGATGGCGATGTGAAGAGCCTTAAAGAGGAGTATCCGTCTTCATCTATAAGCTTTGAAGAATTCTTGTAGATCAGATACCAAGAGGTCTGGTTGTTCAAAGGCTGCGAAATGACCGCCTACTGGCATTGTTGTCCAATGAGTTATGTTGTAACTTTCCTCACACCATGACCGTGGACATTTTATGATTTCTTGAGGAAAGGATGCGACTCCAGTAGGTATGGTGACCTTCTCTCCACGGCCGAAACTTCCAAAACTCTCCCAATAAAGTCTTGCCGATGAAGCCCCAGATGCTGTTAGCCAATAAATCATAACATTATCCAGTAGCTCATCTTTTGTTAGCACATTCTCAGGATGTCCGTCACAATCCATCCAACTCCAGAATTTCTCAATAATCCATGACATTTGCCCTATGGGCGAATCAACTAATCCATACCCAACAGTTTGTGGCCTTGTCTTTTGCTGTTCTTGATAACCTGAGTCCCATTGCTGGTAATACGTCAATCTTTCAAGAGCCCTTTTATCTTCATCTGTCGGGTCTTGAAGTGCTTCAGGTGTGGGTCTCCCTAAAGCCATATTTAAGTGTATGGCTTGACAGTGCCCTATGTTTCGGCCGATCTGAGTGGTAACNGCGGAACCCCAATCGCCGCCTTGGGCTCCGAACCTTTCATACCCTAGGCGTACCATAAGCTCATCCCATGCTTCAGCTATCTTNTCTACTCCCCANCCCGAACTAGTTGGTTTAGCCGAAAATGCGTATCCCGGCAATGATGGACAAACAACGTGAAAGGCGTCTTCCGGAGCCCCTCCGTATTGAGTTGGGTTCGTGAGTGGATGAATGATTTTATGAAATTCAACAATTGAACCAGGCCATCCATGGGTAATCAATAAGGGAAACGCATTCTCATGGGGAGATCTCTGATGAAGAAAATGTATGTCAAGACCTTGTAGGGCCGTCGTGTACTGACCAAAACTATTTAATTCAGCCTCACAGGATCTCCAGTCATATTCATTGAGCCAATAATCTGCCAATTCTTTTGTATAAGCGAGGGGTACACCTTGGGTCCAGTCATCGACGCACTCTTCTTCTGGCCATCGAGTATTGCGGATTCTGGTATGAAGATCATCAATTTGTTCTTCGGGAATATCAATTGTAAACGGATTGATTATTGTCATTGTCTCTTCTCCAAGATTCTATTCAGGATTTATTGGGTCGTAGTCCCAGAGTTGGGTTTCTTCCTCATCGCCATAAAGCAAATGAGCAGGGCTATGTTTTTCTATGTTGCCTGTTAGTCCTCGGTACATACCAAATCCGCATAATTGTCTTAGTTGTGGTGTAAACGTAGCGACGATCTCAGGTGGGATTCCAAGATGCTGGTTTTCTTGCTGTCGAATGAAACCAGCACAATAATTCATTGCGATTCCGATGCGGATGTGGTCTTTGGTGGTATTTGCTCCTCCTCCGTGCCATGTGCTTCCGTGCCATATGAGCACAGATCCTTTAGGCATTTCTGCGGGAACACTTTTGATGTTGCTCTGATCACCAAAATAATCTGGATTCTGCCATCTATGACTTCCTGGAACCACACGTGTTGCTCCATTCTCTTCTGTGAAGTCAGTGAGAGCCCACATGGAGTTACACACTGTCGCGATGTGTGGTTTGGCTAATGGTTGCACTTGGTCATCAGCATGCAATACTTGGGCTGTTTCTCCAGGAGCTAGTGATATTGATGCAAGGGAGGAAACAAGGCATTGCTCACCAATAACACCTTCAATAAGTTCGAGAACTTGGGGTTGGACAGGAATTTGCTGCCAAATATCGCCATGAGCAAGAAGATTGTATGTTCTGGTTGTTCGGTTTCCTTCAAATCTATTGTTATCGGGTGACCGTTGAAGTCGAAACTCTAACTTTTCAACTGCTTCTAAGAGTTCCTCAATCAATTTAGGATCAATTAGATTCTTGACAATGGTGTATCCGTTGTCTTCAAGTTCTTGATGGTTTTGTGAGAGGTCCATNTAGTTAATCTGCCCCACTGCGTGTTGGGGGACAAATCTGATTACTAATCTTTTGTCATTTATCATTGCTTCATTAAACTCATCCCAATCAGGGTGTTGTTTTTTTTGAATTTCAGTGAAAACTTTCGCTAATTCATTGCATACTGCGTCATTGGGTAATTTTGCTGTTTCGGAGATTTCAGCAGTCCCATCAAATGAGATATATGACCATGTCTCAGGTGANGTGANNTGTAGAACAGCCCTTTTGTCTCTCAGAAGATTAATCGTTTTCGCTCTTGACTCAGTTGCCGAGATACAGAATTTTCCATTGATGAACGCATANGAGATATCGGATGATTGTGATCGACCATCCTTCCTCAACGTAATTAACACCCCATGATGAGTATCCTTCGCCCATTTTGTGGCGCGATCTAGTTCCATCTTCCAATTGAAGCAGATTGATTGCTTCACTTCAATGTTGTCAATCAACTGAGATANTCTCGAGTCGTTGAATGATTCGTTCACCATCAATGCTTCTAAGGAAGGCATCATAATTNTGCTTAGGTCCGCTCCACCTGAGATCATCAACTGTTTCAAATGTTGGTGCGTCGTAGTCTATTGTTGCTATGAGTTTAAAGAGAAGAGCTAATTCATANTCATCGTTAAGAGTTTCTGATAATTTCTGGGAACTTCTAACTTGAGGAATCCATTCGTTGAAGTCATTAGGAATATTCTCAATGTGATGGTANTGGGAAAGTAGCGAAGCTGAGGATTTAGCGCCCCAACCTTTGATACCAGGAAAGCCATCAGCAGTNTCACCGACCAGACCTAAATAATCAGGTATTGATTCAGGTGACACTCCAAATTTTTCTATTACTGTCTGATAGGTTATGCGAGCCTGTTTTCGTCGGTCGTATTGGATTATCTTCTCATCGCTAGTCAGACATTGCCCTAAATCTTTATCCGGCGTGCAGATAATAACTTGCTGTACTTCTGGATGTTGCGCAGCTTTATGTGCTGCAGCGCCCAATCCGTCATCGGCCTCATATTCAATCATAGGAAAAACTGTGAATCCTAGAACATCTAAGACTTCTTCAAGTGGCAGGAATTGGCTAAGTATCACTGGGTCAATTTCAGAGCCGTCTTTGTACCCCTCATAAAGTTCATTTCTAAATGAGGTGATCACATGATCTGTGGCTATACCGATATGAGTTGCTCCCTGCTCAATCAGGGAAAGCATACTATTGGCTACTGCCCTTACAGCTCCAACTTCCTTACCGTCACTGGTGATATGTGAGGGAGCTCCGAAAAAGTGTCGAAATAACTCATATGTTCCGTCGACGAGATGAATTCGCATGACTGCAGTTTGCCACAGAAAGTGACACTATCTTCATTCTTGTACAAGTTCTATCAGAGTCCCGAATGATCCTTTTGGATGGATGAAAGCTACAGTCGTACCTCGAGACCCTGGACGAGGTGCTTCGTCTATCGGTTTGGCACCAGCTTTGATCATTTCTGCTAGAGCTTTGCTACAGTCATCAACTCGATACCCAATATGGTGGAGACCCTCTCCTCTTTTGCTTAGGAATTTTGCTATTGGAGAGTCTTCATTTGTCGCTGCAGTCAGTTGGATATAGCTATCCGCGACTTTTATTAACGCTTCTTCTACTCCATCACTTTCAACTATCTCTCGGTGATGAACGTCTGCTCCAAACGCATCTTTGTAATATGCAATGGCAGCCTCTAGGTCATGAACTGCGATGGCTATGTGGTCAATTTCAGTGAGTATCATTTTCTCTCCAAAGTTTTTCTATCTGTTAGTGTAAATGAGTTGTTGGGTCAGCTAGGTTTTATCTGTTGATTGGAGTTTAGATGGAAAATACGGTGTTGCTTTCAGGGGCACGTACCCCTATTGGAAAACTTTCGGGGTCATTATCGGCTTTCTCAGCTGCGGAGTTGGGTGGATTTGCTATAACAGGCGCTTTAGAGAGGGGAAATATTGATCCCAACCAGGTTGATTATGTGATTATGGGGCAAGTTCTTCAGGCAGGTACCGGGCAGGTGACTGCAAGACAAGCTGCAGTTAGAGCTGGGATACCAATGTCAACTCCAGCGATAACTATCAATAAGGTTTGTTTATCAGGACTGAACGCCATTTATCTTGCAGCGCAAATGATTGAAGCCGGTGATGCTCATGTAGTGGTGGCGGGCGGAATGGAATCAATGACTAATGCCCCTTACCTTATCCCTAAGGGGAGAAGCGGTTACCGGTATGGTAACTCCGAGATCCTAGATGTCATCCAACATGATGGTTTATTTTGTGCACTTGAAAAAGAATTAATGGGTGAGGGAACGGAACGGTACGCTGCCTCAGCATCTATTGCTCGCGACATTCAGGATGAAATAGCTGCTGAATCACATTTCCGTGCAAGTGCTGCAATTTCTTCTGGAGCGCTCCGAGATGAAATAGTCCCAGTTNTGATTCCTCAACGAAAGGGTGACCCTATCGAATTTGNTGTTGATGAGGGAGTTCGGGAAGGGACTGNTTCTGCTAACCTTGGGAAGCTTCGTCCAGCTTTTGCCGAGAGTGGAAATATAACTGCTGGTAATGCGAGTCAGATCTCGGATGGTGGNTCAGCAATTGTCGTGGTTTCAAAGACTTTTGCTGATAATCATGGCGTTNCGCCCTTGGCGAGCCTTNTCTCTTATGGTCAGGTAGCTGGACCTGATACGAGTCTCTTAACTCAACCTTCNCGGGCCATACTGAAGTCGCTTGAATCTGTTGAAGTAGGTCTTGATGATATTGACTTATTTGAGATAAATGAGGCATTTGCAGCTGTNTCGGCAGCNTCTNTGGAGGACTTAGGAATTTCGAGTGAAGTGGTTAACATTAACGGGGGCGCTATTGCGTTGGGTCATCCTATTGGAATGTCGGGAAATCGTTTGGCACTGACTCTTGCGTATGCGCTTCGCAGGCGAGGTGGGGGACTCGGGGCAGCAGCACTTTGCGGTGGTGGCGGGCAAGGTGATGCTCTTATTTTGAAGGTTTAAGATTCCACTTCTTATAATTTTGTTAATCATCTACATGTCAGGAATGTGACAGGATTTTCTCCTTTTCTAGCAGTAAAGCGCTATCTTTCCCCAGAATTTGACCTATTTGACAATATAAGTGTCGTAATGTAACATAAATGTAACCTTTGGTAGTAATTTCCCACAGGTTTAAGGGATACGCAGTTAAACATTTGCTTGTTTTTCCAGTGGATGTGGATATCTGTGAGAAAAAATTCAAAATTTCCCCTCCTCCGAAGGTGGCTGGCGAATTCACCACTCGTCAGTCACCCCGGTTTTTTCTCAGGTTCCTGAGATTTTCCTTCTTCCCTCCAGAGCACGGCCTAGAGTAAGCTCATCTGCATACTCTAAATCTCCTCCGACTGGGAGACCGCTGGCTATTCGTGTTACCTGTATTCCCAGCGGTTCTATTATCTTTGCTAAATACATGGCAGTTGCTTCACCTTCAATATTAGGATTTGTGCATAGAATCACTTCGGAAGCAGTCTGTGTATTGAGCCGCATAAGTAATTCACGGATCTTTAGTTGTTCAGGTCCTATTCCATCTATTGGATTTATTGCTCCCTGCAAAACATGATAGAGACCGTTGTATTCATGCGTTCTTTCCAAAGCAATAATGTCACGGGCTTCTTCAACAACGCAGATTAGGCTTGAATCTCGCTGTGTATCAGCACATATGACGCAAGTTAAACCATCGCTCATATTAAAACATGTCTCACAAAATCGAACTTTATTCTTTGCTTCGTTTATAGCATTGGCCAGACTAAATGCATCTTGCTCAGAGCTTTTAATCAAATGAAAAGCAATACGTTGAGCTGATTTGGGCCCTACTCCAGGAAGCTTTCCTAATTCATCTATCAATCTTTGAAGAGCTGGGGTATACACACTCATTTATAAAACTCTTAGTAGTCGGAAGTTGATCCATAGATCCATTACGAGTCCTCATCAATGATTTGCGCACCGGGGAAGCTTTTACTGATTACAGACAATTCATCTCCAGAATTGGCTGGAGCATCTTCTAAAGAATGAACATCCGGAATTTCCGTTTCTTCCTCAACAGCCATCTCTGGTTTATCTTCAGCTACCGACTTTCTACTTGAAGTAGTCTCTAGTATTACTTCAATTGTTAAATTTCTGCCTGTGCGTTCAGTTAATGCACTCGTGACCTCATGCAACCTTTCTTCACATTTCTGACGATGAGTTTCATTAGGAGCTGCAAGGTAAATAACATCTCCTTCGATAAGAGTTATTGCGAGCTCTTTAAACAGTGCTTTGCTCAAACCTTTAAGATCCTGCTTGGACGCATTCCATGCCTCTTCTATTCTCTCTGATCCAACTGAAGACATTTCTGAAATACTTTTCTCTTCACCATCTGGCTCCTCAGAGACCTCCTCGTCTGATGAAGTTGAAGTTGCAGAAGATAAGGTTTCCGCTTCTCTCACCAGATTAGAACCNGTCTGTACACCTGATTCTAACAATTCAATACGTTCAACTAAAGCTGACAATTCTGTACTCAATGTAGGGTGCGTTAAACGGATAAGGGCCACCTCAAGGTCAATACTTGGATCAAATGACTGCCTCATCCCAACGAGAGCTGAACCAATAGTTTCAATAGATCGAGTAAGAGTCGCTAGTTTNGTCTTCTCATGAAGTTCTCGTGCTTGCGATATTTGATGNTCAGATAAATGTTCAATAGAAGAACCTAGACCAAACAAAAAAGCGTCNCGTAATCTACTTATAAGAGTCTCTCCAATAACTCGTGGGTCTCTTCCTGATTGAATTGCTTGGTTTAATCCACCAACCACAAGAGTTGGGTCGGCATGAGCTATCCCGGACAGTATTGTCCCTACCGTATCTTCATCATGGGGAATGCTTCCTGCTGTAACGACTTGTTCAAGAGCAGATAAGGTGTCACGAGCNGATCCCCCACCAGATCGAAGCACATAGTTGACCATTTCGTCAGTAATTTGCAATTCGGCGTCATCAGCGACCCACCGAACATGTTTCTCTAAATCATCGGCCGATAGCAATTCAAATTCGTAGTGCTGTGTTCTGCTTCGAATTGTTGGAGCTACTTTATGGGGTTCAGTTGTAGCCAAAATAAAGACAACGTGGCTGGGGGGCTCTTCAAGCGTTTTAAGCAAAGCATTCTCAGCTCCTGTTGTGAGCATATGTACTTCATCCAGTATGTAAATTTTTATTTTTCCAGGTGATCCGAGCGCAACCTTTGATATGAGTTCTCGAACCGCTTCGACTCCATTATTAGATGCAGCATCAAGTTCTTGAAGGTCATATGATGTGCCATCCATAAACGAAAGACACGAATCGCATTCACAACAAGGCTCACCGCCCTCTTGTAAGTTTGTGCAATTAAGTGCTTTTCCAAGTATTCGTGCAGTGCTGGTTTTTCCCGTACCGCGTGGACCACTGAAGAGGTATGCGTGGCCAACCCTATTTTCTGTGACAGCATTTTTTAATGCTTTAACCACATGCTCTTGTCCAACTAATTCTTGAAAGGTTTTAGAACGGTATCGGCGGTATAAAGATTGATAAGCCATCGATCAGATACTAGTTGCCACGTGTGCCACGTGTAGAAGTAACACTGAATCTCCTCAGATTTTCTGTGTCTAAAGCATCCGCTCTTGGAAGTGACGATTAGGTGATCTGCGGCACAACAGTGATTCCGCTGAGAGCTGCTGCCTTCCGACCCTGACTCGGTTCACGGGCACTGGTTGCACAGGACCCAATCGCCACATCCGAAAGCGGATGCATCTTTTATCGTAGCGAATGAATAAAACAATAGGCAAGGCCGTGCGTATTTGCATTGACTTTGCAATGAAGGTTGGATTGATAATTTTCATGACTACCCTAAGTAACCTCTTGATATTTCAAGTGATTTCAGGAGGAGTGCGAGAGCGGCCGAATCGGCACGCTTGGAAAGCGTGTGTAGGGAAACCTACCGTGGGTTCGAATCCCACCTCCTCCGCGTAACNTTTATGTTATTGCATCATAAGCGGCTTCAAGGATACTGAGTCCTCTCGTATCACCCATTACTGTCATCATCATCTTATTCATCATGTAGGCAACTGTGAGCCCGTTATCAATATCGTTGACGATTAAGGATCCACCCCAACCACCCCAAAAACACACCTTTCCGTCTTGAGGAAGAAAAGGAAACTCTTCATTGGGTAAACCATAACCAATACCAAACCTGAGAGGCATTAAAAGTACAAGGTCTGGCCCATTTGATTGTTCATCAAAGATTAAATCAATGGTCTCTTCTTTAAGAAGTTTTTTTCCATTCATCTCGCCACCATTACTTATTAAACCTTGGATGGTCGCAACAGCCCGTGCGTTGCCATGTCCATTAGCTGCAGGAACTTCAGCTTCTCTCCACCAGCTCTCCCATGCACTTTCATCATCTGGATTGGGATTCATNAAAGTCTTCATGGCGACTTTTCCACTGACTCGATACTTCCCTAATGATTTTGTGAACTCTTTCAATTGGTCCCCCATATCTGCTTTGGGATAAATAACATTTGAAACCCGATGAAATTCGCTTTCGTCTAAACCGATATGGAAATCAGCACCTAATGGGTCAGCAATTTCCTGTTTGAAGAATGTTCCAATTGATAGCCCCGTTATTCTTTTGATCACTTCACCTACAAGATGCCCTTGATTTAGCATGTGATAACCAGAAGCTGTTCCAGGTGTCCACCAAGGCTTTTGGCCTGCAAGAATTGCTGTTGATTTTTCCCAATCGCATACATCTCGCATTGAGACTTTTTTGCCCCATCCAGAGAGCCCAGATGTGTGAGACATTATATGGCGGACTTCAATATCGCCTTTGCCTTTTGCTNTAAACTCTGGCCAATAGTCTGCAACAGGGCGGTAAAAATCTAATTCACCTCTATCTGCAAGCACTAGCGCTGAGATGGCCATCATCGTTTTTGTGGTTGACCATACGTTNGTTATTGTGTCGCTCTGCCATTCTTCTGTTCGTTCTTCATCTTTATGGCCTGCCCAAATATCTACGACCAACTCNCCGTTATGGACAACCGCGACTGAAGCGCCGATTTCTCCCGGTTCTATAAAATTCCTTTGTAAAGCTTCTGCAACTCCCTGAAATCTTTCCTCAAATCTCCCATTCACCTTTGTCATTNTCACCTCTCTTCTTTCAGTAGAGTAGTCGCCGTATTTGAGAAGTTTAAATCTCTGCTTAAGATTGCCTTATGAGACGTAAATCGAAGTTCAATAGAGCTAGATCAAAGCCTGAAAAGAAACTCTTCAAACAACAAATCAAAGTTGCTGAAACCACTGATCGTATAATCCAAAATTTAAAGTCAAGAGTGGAAGAGATGGAAGACCTTGAAGCTATCCGTCAGCTCAAAGCAGCGTATTGTGATGCATGTGATGATGACCATAATGGAGAAGCAGTCTCATCGCTTTTNTCAAAGAGTGGAACTTGGCAACAGATTGGTGCAACTAGTCATGCTGATTCACGTANACACGTGGGACGGAAAGAAATTGCTNCTTTTATGTATGGATTACGTGATGCAGGATTTATTNTTTGTTCAAGCCATGTTGTAACTAACCCTGTACTGAAAATCTCAGGTAATTCTGCTTCCGGAGATTGGAAATTTTTAATGTTATACACCCATAAAGATGGTTCACGTCACAAAATCATTGGTAGATACCAAGATACATATGTAAAAGTAAAGGGTCAGTGGTACTTTGAGTCTCTTACAGCAATAGTGGAGGATAACAATATTTATCTGACTGGAAATAAGNATGAATGACGAAGAATTGATGCGTATGGCGATCGCAGAAGCGAAGCTGGCTGAGGAACATGGTGATATACCAATCGGAGCAATTGTTGTTCTTAATGATGAAGTCTTATCAAGCAGACATAATGAACGTGAGTTACAAAATGACCCTACGGCACACGCAGAAATGCTCGCTATCCGAGATGCTGCNAAAGCATTAGGTACATCTCGTTTAGATGGCGCAATACTNGTAAGCACACTAGAGCCTTGCCCAATGTGTGCCGGAGCTGCATTATTGGCAAGAGTAAGCAAAGTTATTTTCGGAGCAGAGGATCCAAAAGCTGGNGCCTTGGGAAGTCTGTATCAATTGGGAAGTGACCCTCGTCTGAATCACGAATTTGTAGTAACTCCCAGAGTCCTTCAAGAAGAATGTGGGCGCTTATTGCAAAAATTCTTTCAAAGTAAACGTGACTAATGACCACGAAAACTTTGACGGAAAGTGCGGTTTATTCATGAGTCTGAGGCACCCTGTAGTTTGTGACAGATTTTGACATAATCATTATCGGCGGTGGACCTGCAGGAGCTGCTACAGCNATCCAAGCTGCGCGTGGAGGAGCTTCCGTNGCTATTTTTGAAAAGTCNNCTCTGGGTCGCGACAAAGTGTGTGGNGATGGCTTGACACCAAGAGCAATTGGGGCTCTGCAAGACCTTGAGATTGATATTAAAGGTGTCCATAAAATTACTGGCTTGCGAATGATTGCCGGTAAGACAAGGCGTGAACTTGAATGGCCTAGCGGGGGAACCTTCCCNTCATATGGCGCTGTATGGACTCGAAAAGAGTTAGATTCGCACCTACTTGAAACGGCTTCACAATCTGGTGCCAAGATTTTTTATAATTCAGAAGCTCTTCCTATGTTTGACGGTGATCAAGTNATTGGGGTTACANGCGGTNCTGATCNATGGACTTCTAAACTTGTGGTAGCTGCATCAGGAGCGCCTGGAAAAGTGGCTCGGATGCTTGGTACAGAACGAAAAACCGATGAGCCATATGGAATTGCTATTCGGACTTATGTTGAAAGTCCGCGACATGCAGATGAATATTTAGAGGCATCTCTTGCGATGCGAGATTCTAACGGTACGCCTATNCCTGGTTACGGGTGGATGTTTCCAACAGGAAAAGGAACCGTCAATTTAGGAGTTGGCGCCCTTTCTACTATGAAAGGATTTCGGAAACTAAACTTAAATACCCTCTGCGATATTTACCGTGATTCTATTGCCGATGAATGGGAAGTCGGACCCTATCTTGAGAAGCCTAGAGCTTGGCGTTTACCAATGACATCTCAAAAGCGTCACGGAAACGGCTGGGTAGCAGTCGGGGACGCTGCGGGGCTCATAAATCCTATGAACGGCGAGGGTATTGATTACAGTCTTGAATCAGGGATGCTTATTTCTGATCTCTTCCTAGAAAACCCTCAGACTGCTTCATCGCGTTACGATCAAATCATCGGAGAGAGNTTCGATGGGTTTTTAAGAACAGGTCGCCGATTTTCATACCTAATAGGGCACCCTTTAATNTTGCGTTCTGGCCTTCGTGTCGCCGTATCGAATCAATTCATGGCAAATATGACGCTTCAGGTCATGGGTAATCTAGTAGATAACTCAACTCCGGGCGCAGCAGGNCGAGTCTTGCGTGTTGCTGATAAAACTTTAGCCGTAGCTGACCCTCTGCTNCGACGGACACAGGCCAAGCAAAACTAATTGGCGGAAGGTGTGGGATTCGAACCCACGGTGACGCAATGCGCCACAACGGCTTTCGAGGCCGCCCCATTCGTCCGCTCTGGCAACCTTCCGCTCTGAGCGTAGCGACAATAGCCTCCAAAATCGCATTTGTTAAACAATTAGTTAGGGACGGAGTTTATTGACCACTACTTATATAGACCGTTCTCCAGTTACTTCATATAATTCAATGATATTTCCGAAGGGATCACGACCATAAATTGCTGACGAATTCCCGAGATCTACGGGCTGTTGATGGAAAGTCATTCCAGATGTCTGTAGACGTTCAAATTCATCATTGATGTCTGTAACTTGCAANGCAATGTGCGCAATCCCATGATCTGCGGGAGAATAATCTNTTTTCTGTTCTTCTGGTTTGGGTTCTATATATTCCCAGAGTTCTAAATAAGCATTTCCTGCTTTAAGCATCTGTACTTTTGCACTTGTACGATCTAATCCAATAACTTGATCAGCCTCTTCTCGATCACCGTTCCAGCTATTAGCAAATATCTTTTNGAAGCCAAGAGTTCCATGGTAGAACTCAACTGCTTTATCNAGGTCGGGGACTGAAATTGCTACATGATGNATTCCTGTGATCACATTTACAACCTAGCCTGACTTTGATAGTAAAGAAATTGCTCCCTTCAGCCCTACGACATGTCTAGACTTCAATATCAGGGAGCGTTGATTGTGGTAAAGAATATAATCCTCACAGGATTTATGGGAACAGGGAAAAGTTCTGTAGGTAAAGAGATATCAATTATTCGAAACATGGGATTCATAGACACCGATGATGAAATTCAGAAACAATATGGTCCGATAAATGACATATTTGNACGTCATGGTGAANAGTATTTTCGCGAGTGTGAAAACGANGTAGTTCTTAACCTTGCTCAATTCTCTGGAATAGTTATTGCAACTGGTGGAGGACTAGTCCTCAATCCTAAAAATGTCGAGGCATTACAAAAGTCAGGAATTCTTTTCTGTTTAACCGCTCCTCCTAACGAAATTTTTAAACGGTTAACTGCAAAAGAAGAGACGAAAATTCGCCCATTGCTCAACACACCGGATCCCCTCACAACAATCACAGAAATGCTCAAAAGTCGTCGTAATATTTACGACACTTTTATCCAAATTGATACTGTCGAAAAGACTCCAGAGGATATTGCGAAAGAAATAGACCATTTCGTTAGGGAAATGTTATAAGAAAGATTATTTCTCTGAAGCTAGACGTAAGTCATTTGTAAATGAAAGCTTCAGACCAAACCATACAAGAATGCAGACCGTTACAGTCGCGGATCCAAGGATCATATACATGACTATTAATTGGATAAGTACTGCATCCATTGGTTCTATACCCGCTAATAGTAGACCCGTCATTGCTCCCGGAAGGGCAATAAGTCCAACGACCTTGGTTCTTTCTATTTGCGTTGTGATAGCTGTTTTAATAATTTGAGGTGCCAAAAACTTCGTTACAATTTTTTTATCGGCTCCCAAAGAAAGTAAAGATTCAACCTCCGAACGACGATTTATTATTTGGAAATTAAGTTGTTGAACTGCAAGTACAGCGGACGGCACAATATTACCTATCGTTATTCCTGATATCACAACAATATTTATGGGTGTGTACTCAATAACAGAAAGGAGAAAAATAACGCCTATTACTAGCGCAACTGAACTAAGAATAGCGAGTAAAGCAACAGGTGAAAGACCTCTTACTGATGGAACACGTCGACGGATGATTGTGGTAGCTAACAGGATCATAAAGAGAACCCACAGCCAAGACCAGAGCTCTGAAAACCCATGGTCAAATATTGCTGTAAAGAAAAGACCTACTGCTAGTAACTGCACCGCAGCCCGAAAAGAAGCGAGAAGTAACGATTTCTCTATCTGTAATTTCAAAGTGAAAGATAGAAAAAATGTCAATGCTATAAGGATTAAAGAAGAGGAAAATTCTAACCAACTAATGTCAATAATTTGTTGGTTGTAAGGCGAATCAGATTGTTCCAAGGCAAATATTGATCTCACCGGTAACTTTGTCCTCCATCAACAAAATATGTGTGGCCAGTCATAAAACTTCCTCCTTCTGAAGCTAGAAGCAAGGCCATCATCGATATTTCATCGGGGCTGGCTGCTCTTCCAAGAAGGGAAGCTTTTGCTGATGCTTTCTGAAATTCCTCAGGCATGGCTCTGACCATGTCCGTATCAACGGTTCCAGGAACAAGAGCATTTACCCGTATTCCAGTTGTTGATAACTGTGCAGCCATTGATCTCGTTGCTGCTTCAAGTCCCGCCTTAGCTACCGGGTACAGCAGGTGATGCGCTGCATACATGTACGCCGCATTACTCAGAATATTTATGATGGAGGCTCCGTCACTTTTCTCTAGGTACTGCAAAGCACTTTGTACGAGAAACACTGGGCCACGAAGATTAGTATTTAAAGCCTTTTCCCAGGCTTCTGGTGTTATTTCACCGACTCCTTTCATTAATGGGTTTGCAGCATTATTGACAATGATGTCGATCCCGCCAAAAACTTCAACNGTTGTATCCACAAGCATTTCAATATCTGCCAAATCGCCCATATGAGCCGCTACTGGGTGAGCTATGCCCCCATTGTCAGTAATTTCTTTGGTTACTAACTTACAACTGTCAATTTTCCTGCTCGTTATTATGACTTTTGCCCCGTGTTGGGAAAAGGTTTTTGCTATAGATTTACCTATTCCCCGGCTTCCGCCGGTGACAATAGCGGTCTTTCCATTTAGGTCCAAAAGTTGTTCTGCTGAATTGGTCACGCCGAAGCTACCTCTACAACCGTCCGAATACCCTTGGTTTGGCGAACATTTTCAAAACCTGAATTTATCTCCTGTAGCGAAACNCGATGGCTAATCATTGCATCGAGGTCAAGTTTCCCAGACTTCCATAGATTCACGAACCGAGGGATATCTCTTTGTGGGTGACAGTCTCCCAGGAGAGAACCAATTATTTTTTTTCCCATTGTTGCCAACATGACGGGGAGAATAGGCACGGACGCTAGAGTGGCGTCAACCCCGACGATNACTGTAGTTCCACCTATCCTTGACGCGTTAACACAATCGTCTACCAAGGCTGCTACACCTGCTGCTTCAAAGGCATAATCAACTCCTATATTTCCTGTTCTTTCGAGAACTTTTGGAAGTAATTCTTCATTGAGCGGATCAATTGTATGGGTAGCTCCAAAATGTAATGCGGCTTCTCTTCTNTCAGGAACTGGGTCGGAAACGATAATGGTTTGCGCTCCTGCTATCCGTGCTCCTTGCACTATTGATATGCCTATTCCACCAAGGCCCGTTACTAGAACAGTTGAACCAACTTCAACTTTCGCACTGTTGAACACAGAACCTACACCTGTCTGAACGGCACAACCTATAACACAGGCAATATCAAGCGGAGTGTCATCATCAAGCTTAACGACTGCGGATTCTTGGACAATTGTCCTTTCTGAGAAACCGGCAACGCCCAAACCACGGTGAACACACTGACCGTGAATTGAAAATGGAGATGTGCCATCAGGTCGTAAACCGCTAGTAAAACTTTGAGCCTCAACACATGCAGTAGGTTCAGCACGAGCACACCAGTAACATTGGCCACAAAATGCAAGAGGGGTAACTAAAACTTTATCTCCGGGTTTAACAGACGTTACGTCCGAACCTATTGATTCAATAGTTCCAGCAGCTTCATGCCCAAGTATGACAGGGAGTTGACCAGCACCGCCTAGATCTAACATTGACAAGTCACTATGGCAGATTCCGCAATTAGATATTTTGACCATTACCTCTCGTGAACGAGGCTCTTCTATATCAATCTCTTTAATAATGAGGGGTTGGTTCGCCTCGTTAAAAACTGCTGCCTTCATCAACTTAATCCTTTTATCTAACCATACGGTAGGCGAATATTTAATTCTTGCAAAGATGTTGGATNGCTTGAACTACCTAGCTAACCAGCCTCCATCAACTGCAATAGTTTCTCCAGTAATGTAACTTCCCGCATCTGAAGAAAGTAAGAGCATCGCCCCATCGAGTTCGGAGACNTNGCCAGGGCGCCGAAGAGGAGTATTTCGCTCAATCCATTTTCTACCACTTTCGCCAGCAATCATTTCGTCGGTCAATTCAGTACTTATNTAACCGGGTGCTATTGCATTAACCCTGATGCCATATCGTGCCCATTCAAGAGCAAGTTCTCTAGTGAGGTTTACAAGACCCCCCTTTGCAGCCGTATACCCGGGCTGATTGTTGGGAGATGAACCAACAAACCCATGCACTGAGGCAACATTAACTATCGCCCCTCCCTGCTCTTGATCTTTCATATGATTAGCGCATAATTTTGCGAGATGAAAACAAGAAATTAAATCTATTTGTATTACTCTTCGGAACTGTTCAAGGTCCTCTTCTAAAGCTGGGACAGGNTCACTAATCCCAGCATTGTTTATAAGAANGTCAATTCTTCCNNACTCTTCANNTACAGCGTCAACCAACTTATTACAATCATTTTCATCCCCAACATCGCACTTTATTGGCATGACGTTTGGATATTTATTGGCGAGGTCCTTTAGTCGTTCTTCCCTTCTCGCTGCAGCTACAACAGAAGCTCCAAGGCGACTGAAAAGCTTAACAGTTTGTTCACCAATTCCACTCGAGGCCCCAGTTACTATTGCGACCTTCCCATCTAGTAGAAAAGAACTTAGTGCTTCATTCATCGATANTCTCCATTTCAGCTTGTAAGAATGACGGGAACCCAGTCAAGAACCTCTTGAGGNTCTTNAGTACCTCTGTGGACGAATACCTTTGACCNAACAGCCTTGANTTTTCCTGACCCAAATCCCTGTTCTTGAAGTATTTCATGTTCAAAGGAGAGCAGNTCTTCTTCAAATACTGGAGCAGTATGGTTACAATAATGCCACCCAAGAATAGTTGCCGTATTGGGAAACATTCTGCTCAACGATGACTGTGCCAAGGCAACGGTATGACCCCCGTAAACAAGACGATTGTCATAAGGAGATGCAGCTACATCCCTGTGAACTGCAGCTACATTCTGCGTCAGACGAACTAAAGAAAGAGCTTGGTCAACAACATCTTTTAGCGGGTCCTTAAAAGTCTTTTGAGTGCCATTTATCTCAAGGTTGTTGAGATATTTTAGGTCCCAGTCTTCATATCCGGGTTGTTGAAAATCATTCAGGTTGAGGTCAGGGTCAGAACCTAAATCATCGTTATGGCCCGGTAACTCTTGACCCTTGAGTCGAACCAAAGGTGCACGAAAATACTCAAGTACCTTTTCATCATTTGCAAAGGTTGTGATCTTAAGAAGGACTTTCCCTCTTAAAGCATTTGTATTCTTAGATTGACTATCCTGCATCGCAACAACTTCAGTGACTGTATGTAATGTTTCACCTAGAAAAACTGGTCGAAGTATCCGAACATTACGATAGAAAAGATTAGCAATAACTTTTTTTGTCGCTACTGTGCTTGCCCCAATTGAAAGATGAAGCAATAATCCAGGACTTACAATTCTATGTTCTGAACCAGTAACGTCTCTACTTGTTCTTTGGTCAAGAACTAATGGAAGTGCTTCGCCCACTATAGATTGATAAACAGAAGCTAATCCCGAATCAATAGTGACTGGAGGTGGAGCAGGAAAAATTAAGCCTTTCTCCATTTCTTCATAGTATGGGCCATCAAAGGTAGTCATGAGATCCTATTCGTGTGTTTATGATGCCTTCGTTAAAGATTATTCACTACTTTCGATACAAGAAATGAGATTGATAAATTATTAGGCGATAAGCGTTTCCTGAGCTAATCTTCTTGCGGTACTAAATTATTCGGAAAGTGTTATGACCTTAGGCAACAAAGCATCTGAAAGATTAGAGACTGGTTTGACATTTGATGATGTCCTTCTTGTTCCGCGGCGCTCTTCAATACGTAGTAGGCAAGATGTCTCTTTAAAAACAAAACTAACAACAAATATTGAAATAGATCTGCCGATTCTTGCTGCCAATATGGACACAGTATGTGAGCAAGAAATGGCTATCACAATGGCATCCCTAGGAGGAGTTGGGATTCTTCACCGGTTTATGACAGTGGAATCTCAAGCCCAAATGGTAGAAAATATAAAGAACGAGAACTCAAGTTTCGTAGCAGGAGCAGCTGTAGGAACCGACCATGATGCATTACTTCGTAGTAAAGCATTAGTTGAAGCCGGTGTAGATGTTCTTGTCCTTGATATAGCTCATGGACATGCCGAGCATGCGATTGATGCATTAAAGGAATTAAAGAATTCATTTCCGGATACGGATGTTATCGCCGGTAACGTTGCTACGCAGGCTGGTGCTGAAGACCTTTACGAAGCTGGGGCTGATGCTATTAAAGTAGGCGTCGGGCCTGGCGGTGTATGTACCACAAGACTCGTAGCAGGAGTCGGGGTTCCTCAATTGACAGCCATCTTCTCAGCAGGTGAAATTCCGATACCAGTAATTGCAGATGGCGGAATCAAAACATCGGGAGATATTGCTAAAGCAATCGCTGCCGGTGCTGACACCGTCATGATCGGTTCAATGTTTGCTGGTACCAAAGAAAGTCCGGGTGAAGTGGAGTCATCACCTAAAGGGCTTGTCAAACGTGTTCGAGGAATGGCAAGTTTTGAAGCGATAGAAGCACGCGCTATCAGAACGGGCGAAGCAATTGATGATGAATATTTTGAACAACGAGCTCCTGAAGGAGTAGAGGGAGTTGTTCCTTACAAAGGAGAGGTAGCAAAATTAATAGCCCAGCTAGTTGCTGGCTTAAAGAGCGGAATGAGCTATAGCAATGCTCGAACTATCCCAGAATTTTGGGAAAAGGCAGAATTTATTCGCGTTACTTCGACAGGTTTAAAAGAAAATAAACCGCACGCAACATTTGATTAAGTTATTCCCTATCACGGGAGGTAAAAATGTCTTCTCAATCGCCTNATTTAGGCGAAAGACAGAAACGAGCGCTACGAGTATCTTCTTCCTTTACTGGGCGTTTATTTAGAAAATTGGTTTGGTATTTCATTCGTATNTTTCTTTACCCGTACTTTCGTGTTANAGGAAGCAATCAACATNTTTTAAATACTCCTGGNCCTGTAATTCTTGCTCCGGTTCACAGNTCAAATCTTGATGCACCATTACTTGTTGTCCAGACTCCACGAATGATTCATGCGTTAGCGAAAGAAAGTCTTTTCTCTGGTGGATTAATTTCATGGATTATGGCTGCACTTGGAGGAGTTCCAGTCAACCGGGGAGCCGCTGACCGTGATGCACTTAAAGCTGCAGAATCTCTTCTNGAGAGCGGNTCCTCAATAATNGTCTTNCCTGAAGGAACAAGACAGACAGGAAGCACTGTAGGCGAAACATATGATGGGGCAGCTTTTTTAGCCGCAAGAACAAAAGCAAAAGTCATACCTATCGGGATAGGAGGAACGGAACCAGCTTTNCCTCCCGGNTCGAAATTTCCTANACGATCACGNGTTCGAATAGTCGTAGGACAACCAATGGAACTAGCAAGCCCAGATGGAGGAAGAGTTCCGACATCAGTCCGAAAACAATTCACNCAAGACCTTCGAGATGAACTCCAAAAAGTATTTAATCAAGCTTTGAGTGAAAGNAACNTAGATAACTCTTAAATACTTTAGGCAGTGTACCCACCATCAACATTCAAGATTTGTCCAGTGATGTAGCGAGCTTTTGATGAAGCTANGAAACAAACAGCTTCCGCCACGTCAATAGCTTGACCATATTTCCCCAAAGGAATGTTGGCAGTTGCAATATCAAGGTCATTTTGACTGTAATCACCTCTTTCAATGAGTGTTGCCGCCATGCCATCANTTAGCATTCCAGGTCCCACAGCATTTGCCCGAACGCCGTATCTGCCTTCTTCTTTAGCTATACCTTTAACGAGAACCTCAATAGCTGCTTTAGGGCTTGCTGAAAGACCGTCTTTAACCGGATATCGATCAGTAGCTGCCGATGTTACCGCAATAATAGTTCCTTGATTTTCTCTAATTTGAGGAAGTGCAGCGATCGCAGAAGAAAAGAATGCGTTAACTTCTAACTGAAGATGTTGTGAAAACANGGATGGTGAAATTTTTGATAAATGTTGCTGAGGAACGACTGGCCCAGCTGCAAAAACTAAGGTGTGTACACCACCAGCACNGTGTAAAGACTCGATAAAGCTATCTATTTCCTCTGGGTTATTTAAATCAACTGATTCTTTTACCGCAAGCCTTCCTAAGTCTGATATTTCACCTGCGATAACCTCAGCTTTTTCAACGTTGCTCTTATATGTAAANGCAACGTTGCTTCCTNTTTCTGCAAATAATCTACAAATTTCAGATCCAATGCCTCCCGACCCACCTACCACGAGTGCTACGCCTGGAAAATCTTTAAAATCCTGCATTAAATCTCCTTGACTGCTCTTTATAAAGGGTGGCACATGGTTANGAGCAATGGTACTTCAAGTTTTTTTTCTTTGAATCTACATANCGTAAAAGCAATATCTTAGTTTTAAAATCATATTGGTTCTCTTTACCAAAATATCGTTAAAGCCTCTAGTGTTAACTACGTGAAAGCTTTGGTATTTGAGCGAAAAGAATTGAGGTATGCAGCAGCATCTATTGGATCACGCCTCCTTCCTGGGGTTGGNTCTGAGATAGGGCCGCTGCAATTACGAGACATAGAACCGCCAGAGATACCAACTGAAGGNTGGCAGAGGGTATTTCCACTTCTTTCAGGAATTTGTGGAAGTGATTTAGCAACAGTGGACGGAAAGTCCAGTCGATACTTNGACCCAATTGGTCTCATTCCCCTTCGTTCCAGGACATGAGGTTTTTGGTGAACTTGAGGATGGCACCCGAGTAGTGCTTGAGCCAGTTTTAGGAGCTGAAAGCCGAGGAGAGCTTCCACCATTTGAGGGTGCTCGACCTGGAGATGGTGATGATTATGGGTACCTTCTAAGCGGACCAATAGGAGATGGTATTCAAGTTGGGTTCTGTGCCGACACTGGTGGCGGTTGGAGCACCCAACTCGTTGCCCACAATTCACAGATACATGAAGTTCCTTCTGACCTATCAGATGAAGCGGCTGTTATCCTTGAGCCTGCTGCAGGCGGGGTCCACTCAGCAATAAAAGCTAATATCCAACCGGACGATGTGGTTGTTATTCAAGGTGCCGGAACCATGGGCTTATGTGCAATAGGTGCTGTGCGCTCCTTTACTAATGCAGGAACGATTATTGCGGCAGCTAAGTACCCATTACAGAAAACCTTAGCTAGTGAACTTGGTGCAGATCTTGTTGTCGAACCCAAAGAACTCAAGCGTGCTGTTCGAAGCGTTACAGGATGTCGCATGATAGGAAATTCATTATCAGGTGGAGCTGACGTAACAATTGATGCTGTAGGAAATGCTGGATCTATTACTGCTTCATTGGATATAACTAGACCACGAGGACGAATCGTGATGATGGGCATACCTGGTACCATCACAATCGATTTAACTTCGCTATGGCATCGCGAAATAGAAATAGTAGGCTCCTACACCTACGGAACGGAAGTTCTTGACGATGGTTCGGTTCGAACAAGCTATGACTTAGCCTTTGATCTTGTTCGCGAGAAGAAACTTGACCGGCTTGTATCTGCAACATATCCACTTGACCGATATAAAGATGCTATACGTCATGCTGCTGCGGCAGGGCCCAAAGGAGCTATCAAAGTTGTGTTTGATATGCGAAATGAAAAGCGTCGATAAATTTCAATTAAATATTTTCTTCTTTGGGAGGGCGGTAGAACACCCCTAAAAGTGTTGCTGCAGCAAGAACTCCTCCGCCTGCCGAAATAAGAAGACCTGTGTACCCATCTAGTTCATTGTCCCAACCAATTGCATGATCAAATGACCAGTCGCCTGGTCCTATCATCGCTACCGTCACTGCAGAAATAGCGAGTATGAAAACATACTCCCATCCCTCATTAATAATCATGAAACCGTTTTTACTATGGACTGTCCAGTAAGCAACTGACATCAGTCCAACAAAACCTAACGCAGCGAATGATGTGAGCAGTCCCGCTGCGAGAAAAAAGCCCGATCCTATTTCTCCACATGCCGCAAGAAAGGCATGAGCCTTACCCGGGCGCATCCCCATACTGTCAAACCACCTTCCAGTTCCCTCGATTTTTCCTCCCTTAAAGAATTTGTTATAACCGTGAGCAGCCAATGTAAGGCCTAAGGCAATTCTTATTATGAGAAGTGGTAGTTCAAGATCCATTTTTATCCTTTAGCAAAAGTTTAAGTATTTGTAGAGACTGCCACATCTTAAGATCATTGTCGTGGTTCCAATCGGATTCTTCCATCATTGACTTTGATTATGATCAAGGTTGGAAATTTCCCCTAGCATAGAGTTATGTTCAGTACTGTAATCAGTGTCTTGTTTGCTATTGCAATTGGCTACGTTATCTTAAAAATCGGATTTAGTATTTTTCGTTTATTAGCTACTCCTCTTCCTGAGCCTCCTCCCGCAGGAGAGTTAAGAAAAGTAAAATTAAATTTTCGATGCGCGTCATGTGGTAGTGAAGTCAGAATGCTTGTTGCGACAGACGAGAGTCCTGATCCCCCGAGGCATTGTATGTCTGAAATGGATCTAGTAATCAAAGAAGAATAGCTTCAACTAATTTTGGGGGATATCTCATTCCTGTGGACGATGTTGTTTATGTTAATGATGTTATTAAAGGGGAAAATGTTAGTTATCCACAGGGTGTGAGGAACTTTGGGGATAATTACATAGATGTAATTACCTACTTCTCAATGTTTTTTTACCGGGTTATTAGATCAGTGGAGCTGTGTTGCTGTGACAATTCCGGCTAAGACAAGTCCTAGCCCCCCAAGAAGATACCAATTGCTAGTGCCACCAGGTAAAAGATCCACATAATTTACAATGATCATTGCAGTCCCAGCCCCTAACAACCCAAACATGGCTGGCGCAACCCATCGGGAACTGACTTTCTTTGAGGAAACATACCCCATCGATGAGGATCCGATCGGAGGTAGATTATCGGGTCGAGTTCCTTTCTCGGTGATCCTCTTGCTCTGCGTACGCTCTTTTGGTGGTTTTCCCATACTTCTATAATAGAAGACTGCTAAGAAGAACGGTATATAGTGGTGGATTTATAAGAACTCTACTACCCTCCAATTCGTGACTTCACGTGTTTTAATTATCGATAATTACGATTCGTTCGTGTATATTCTCGCCCAGTATCTCGGAGAGCTTGGCCTTAACCCCATTGTGTTCCGCAACGATAAATTGACTACTGATGGGGTCTCAGACTTAGATCCAGACACAATTCTAATAAGTCCTGGGCCAGGAACTCCAGATGACTCCGGAATTTCCATGGAATTAATAGAAGAGTTTAAAGAAAAGATACCTATCTTTGGAGTCTGCCTGGGATTGCAATGTATAGGTGAATTCTTTGGAGGCAATGTAATTCGGGCTCCGGCAGTTATGCACGGAAAAACATCTTTAATTAAACACGACGGCAAGGGCGTCTTCAAGTCATTGCCGAACCCTTTTGAAGCCACTCGATATCATTCATTAATTGTTGATAGAGATACTCTTCCAGATGATCTTGAAGTTACTGCAGAAACTGACGATGGTCTCATAATGGGATTGAGGCATAAAACCTTTCCCGTTGAAGGAGTGCAATTTCATCCGGAATCTATTTTGACTAATGTAGGGTATTCGCTTCTAGAGAATTTCTTCAGTAGGAATTAAATTTTTCTCACGGGTCAGGAGTTGGGTCAGGGTCAGGGTCAGGGTCAGGGTCAGCACCCGGATCAGGGTCAGGGTCAGCACCCGGATCAGGGTCAGGGTCAGCACCCGGATCAGGGTCAGGG
>PAWI01000008.1 GCA_002713485.1 Acidimicrobiaceae bacterium | reverse complement strand
CACGGTATGAAGGAAGATCACCATAAAACCCAAAATCTCTTTTGGCATACTCCTCAGCCATACCAGTATCTGATGTTATACAAACTGGAACCGCAGCGATCACTTGAGGAGCAGGTCTTTCGGCTTTTTCCGCTGCATCATTTATAACCGGCGCTATATGGCTACGAATTGTTTCTGGACCCGTCATCCAAGTCACCGTTCCATCAGCTGTTCTGCCGACCAATTTCAACATTTGAGGTCCTAGAGCTGCAACGAGTACAGGTGGAGGGTCGGCAGGTACGTCAATCCCGCCCCTACTTGTTATGTGCTTACCGCCGTGAGAAATAGTTCCCTCATGTAGAAGCGCCATAAGGATCCTAAGATAATCGCTCATATGCCCGACTGGGGCATCAAAGGAAATCCCCCACATTCCCTCCACTACCGGTTTGTGCGATAGGCCTATGCCAAGATCTAATCGTCCATTAGCAACCTGATTAACTGTCAACGCCTGCTGTGCAAGCATCATTGGGTGCCTAGGATAGGTAGGAGTAACTGATGTACCTAATCGAATATCATCAACAGACTCAGCAACAACTGCCAATGCCGTCAATGCATCAAGGTTAAAGATTTGCGGCGTCCAAAACGTGGCATAACCAAGATCATTCGCAACTTTGACTTGTTCTTTTAAATCTTCAACGTTGCGGGAAGAACCAAAAATTCCCAATTCCATTTTCATTTCTCCTAACTTGCATTCTCTATAATTAGCTTTTCTTGAAGTTCCCTTTTAAGAAACTTACCACTTGCGTTTCTTGGTAAAGGCTCTTGCAAGAACCATAAATATTGAGGAATCTTATGTTTTGCTATCCTACCTTGAAGAAAAGTACGCAATGCCTCTGCATTTATAGAATCAGTATCGTTTAGATAAACAGCAGCAGCTACTTCTTCTCCTAATCGCTCATCCGGAACACCGAATACCGTCACCTCAGTGACGGCCTCATGCTCAAAGATTGCCGACTCAACCTCTGCACAATAAACGTTTTCTCCTCCACGCAGGACCATATCTTTCTTCCGATCAACAATAAAGATGAATCCATCCTCATCAATTCTCGCTATATCACCAGTATGCAACCAGCCATTAGTGATAGTTTCGGACGTCGCCTCAGGCTTGTTCAAATACCCTTTAATTACTTGCGCACCTTTAACCCAAAGCTCGCCTAATTCACCATCAGACACTGGAAGCCCCTCATCATCAAAGCATTTGGCTTCAAAACAGGGCATCGCTGGCCCAGCACTTTCGGGCTTATCAAGAAAGAAATCTGCTGAAATTGCAGTGATTATCCCGCATGTTTCTGTCATCCCATACCCCGTGCCTGGTCTGGCTGTAGCAACAGAAGACTCAATCTTCTTAACAAGGTCAGGCTGCAACTGAGCACCACCGCCGCCAAGCGATTTCAATGATGACGTGTCTGTTTGATCAAAATCAGAATGGGCAATTAGCTCCCTTGACATTACTGGAACTCCACTTATTGTCGTTATTTGCTCAGACTCAACTAGTTTAAGTGCTTCACCTGCATCCCACTTATACATATGTACCAATTTCCCTCCAGCCATAGTGATTGAATGAGCCACGCAATTATTAGCTGTCACATGAAACAAAGGAGTTATAACGAGAGCAGATGTTTGTGGAACTTCTCGTGCAGCTGGTTTTTTTATTGGAATACCGGCCCGTGAAGAAGCAACAGATTGGACTATGTGTGCAAAAGCAAGACTCATCGCATTAGCCACACAACCTCTGTGGGTTAGTCGCGCTCCTTTGGGTCTACCCGTTGTCCCAGAAGTATAGAAAATGCATGCATCAGAATCGGGATCTATTTGAGCACTTGGCATTATGCTGTCTGTGTCAACGAGTTCATGCCATGATGCCGCCTTCTGAGGTAGGGCTTTTGAGCGGACCGCTACAACCTTAGGGAATTCCTGCAGATCTCTTAAATCCATTAATTGCTTTAATCGTTCTTCGTCAGCAATAATTATTTTCGGTTTCGCATCATTGATTGCATATTCCAATTCTGGGGTAGCCCACCAAGCATTCATTCCAACGCAAGTAGCTCCAATAGCCATACACGCCCAATAAGCCAGCATCCATTCAGGGTAATTTCGCATCGCAANGGCTANTCTGTCCCCCGTCTTAACCCCATTNGANATNAACCAGTTCGCTACACTTGAGACTTGTTGATGAGCTTGAGTATACGTAAGTCTTTCGTTTTCATATACAAGATAGTCCGCGCTTCCAAATCTAAGGCTAGATAGCCAGAAATCCCTAAGAGAGGCAGGTTGATTCTTATAACTAAGGAGATCTACTCCCCCAACATTCACTGTTTCCAATTCAAATTGAGAACCCTCAGAAGTAAGTTCTTCCCATGCTTGGGCTAATTCTTCGTACACTTCCCCCCCACAATTAGTGAATGACTTCTAGGGTAGATTAAATTCATAACTGCTCATAACTGTCAAGGCAGTAACTTTGAAAATGCTGAAAAGGGAATTTATCTTTCTTCTTGGTCTAGAATGAAACCGGTTAACCGCAAGGAGTGGTCATGGGAATTGAAGAGAATCAAGAACTTAACGCTAGAGAAGCATGGGACCGTGAGTACCAAAAAGCATCTCTGAGGGATTCAAATTTTGAAACGATGTCAGGAGTCCCAGTTGACCCCGTCTATGGAGAAGATTTATTCCCAGGACAGTATCCATATACCAGAGGGATCTACCCCTCAATGTATCGTTCACGACTTTGGACAATGAGAATGTTCGCTGGCTTCGGAACAGCAGAGGATACTAATCTCCGGTTCAAAGAACTTCTCCGCAATGGCGGAACCGGACTTTCAACTGCTTTTGACATGCCTACTCTTATGGGCCGAGACTCTGATAGCGAATGGTCGTTAGGCGAAGTTGGTCGTGCAGGAGTAGCCATTGACACCCTTGCTGATATGGAAGACCTTTTCGCAGACATTGATCTCTCAAAAGTGTCAACATCGATGACGATAAATGGTCCTGCTGCAACCCTACTGGCCATGTACGTCGCTGTCGCCGAACAAAATGGAGTTGGGTCCCATGAACTTGCTGGCACTATTCAGAATGATATTTTAAAGGAATACCAGGCACAAAAAGAATACATATATCCGCCACGACCATCCATGCGCATAATCACTGACATGGTTAAGTACACGACAGCGGAAATGCCAAAATGGCACCCAATCTCTATTTCTGGCTACCATATTAGAGAAGCTGGGAGCACTGCAGCGCAAGAATTAGCGTTCACGCTAGCCAACGGCTTTGCATATGTTGAAGCCGCTATGGCTGCTGGTCAAGATGTCAACGAATTCGGGAAACGACTAAGTTTCTTTTTCAATAGTCACAGTGATTTCTTTGAAGAAATAGGAAAATTTAGAGCTGCTCGTCGAATCTGGGCTAGATGGATGAAAGAGCGATATGGAGCAACTGATGAAAAAGCAATGTTGTGCAGATTCCATACTCAAACGGCTGGCGTTTCTTTAACAGCCCAGCAACCTGAAATCAATATTGCCAGAGTTGGGATTCAGGCACTCGCAGCTGCACTTGGAGGAACACAATCACTTCACACTGACAGTTTTGATGAAGCATTGGCACTTCCTACTGAAGATGCGGCACGGATAGCTCTCAGAACACAGCAAATCGTAGCTCACGAAACCGGTGTAACAAACGTAGCTGATCCGCTTGGAGGGTCACCTTACGTTGAGTGGATGACTGATGAAATGGAAAGGCAAGCTGAAGCAATATTTGCTCATCTTGATGACCTTGGAAACGGCTCCATCCTAGAGGGAACATTTACTGGCATAGAGAATGGTTACTTTGTCGGAGAAATTGCAGATGCGGCTTACCGTTTTGAACGAGAAGTTAACTCAGGAAGACGAATTATTGTTGGCGTGAACGAATTTACCGATGGCGACAATCCCGAAGACCGAAATCTGCTTCGAATTGGCGCCGAAACCGAAGAGTACCAATTGAAGAGACTCAATGATGTTAAAACAAAGAGGAATCAGGAAGACGTGAACCGTGCCCTATCTGAAATAACGAATGTAGCGGCCGACCCAACTCAAAACCTAATGCCAGCAATTATTAACGCAGTAAAAACGTACGCTACTGAAGAAGAAATTGCTAACGCTATGGAAGTTGTTTTCGGCACGTACGTTGAGAAGGCAATAGTTTAAAAAGTGAGCGTTAAGGAGATCTAAGGATGAATGACCCCCAACATAGAGTAATTCTGGCGAAGTTAGGTTTGGATGGTCATGATCGTGGAATCAAGGTTGTTGCAAGAATCCTAAGGGATGCGGGTATGGAAGTAATCTATCTAGGATTAAGACAAACAACAGGAAGCATCGTGGCGGCCGCTGAAGAAGAAGATGCTGATGCTATTGGGCTTTCCATGCATAACGCTGGACACCTGACACTCGGGCCGAAAATGACTGAAGCAATCACGGCAGCTGGATTAGATATCCCGCTGATAATCGGTGGAATNGTTCCNGATGAAGACGTTGAGGAATTAATGGAATCTGGCGTCGCTGCAGTATTGGGACCGGGNGCATCAGCTGAAGAAGTTGTNGCTACAGTTCGGGATGCTATNTCTGCGCGGAATGAAGCGTGACGGCTTCAAATAGTTCATCAACTGAANTNTTTGANCGCGCAATAAAGGGAGAGCGGCGTAGTCTNGGTAAACTCTTAACGACCATTGAGCGTGGTGGCNATGAAGCTGAAATTATCGCTGGNTTGGCNCACCAAATATCTGGCAGAACACATGTTGTCGGGATAACTGGAGCTCCAGGTTCGGGGAAATCAACGCTGACTGGAAGACTCCTAAAATTATTTTCTGAGGCAGGCGATAAATTAGCCGTTTTGGCCGTTGACCCATCTTCCCCTCTTACCGGTGGGGCTATCCTTGGNGATCGAATCAGAATGGATGATCTGGCAGGTGAAGAGTCCTTCATCCGCTCAATGGCTACTCGAGGGCATTCGGGAGGTCTTGCTTTAGCTGTTCCCGCTGCGATACAACTCTTCGACGCAGTTGGGTATGATCCTGTAATNATTGAAACGGTTGGTGTTGGGCAGGTTGAAGTTGATGTTGCTGGCGCTGCAGACACAACGGTTGTTGTTGTTACCCCCGGCATGGGCGATGCCGTTCAGGCAAACAAAGCAGGTTTACTCGAAGTAGCAGATATTTTTGTTGTAAATAAGTCAGATAGGCCCGGCGCCAATGATGCAAGACGAGATTTGGAATTAATGTTAGATCTCAGCCACGTTTCGGGTCTNGAACAAATAACCGGCTATAGGCCACCGATTATCATGGTAAATTCACTGGAAGGCNAAGGCGTTGATGAGGTCCTTGAAGCCATCCGAGCGCACTCATTACTTCTACGCGAATCAGGTTCGCTTNATACTCGCCGGAGNGAGCGTCTAGTCATGGAAATTCAAAACCGGGTAGAACTACTTATTGGTCTTACTGCAGGAGATATCCTCAAGTCTGAGTTTGGGACTGAGAACATATCTAAAGTACTTGAGAGGACAATTTCACCCGCCGAAGCTGCAAAATCTATTGTTAACTCAATCATGAAAACCCAGTGAAAGTCACTCGATTACAGGAACTGCTCGACCACCCGATCGGATCACGACAACAACATTTTGGCCGTTAGGGAACTCCAAGCGAACCCTTTTGTGATTTAGTCCCCATACCAAATAATCGGAACCCCTGACTTGACCCACCCATTCGGCATTATCCTTTGGTTCAGGACTCTGGATGGTTAAAGACAAAAACCCTAAAAAATAGTCGCTGTCAAAAACTCTCACCTCATGTACCGAGCCGAACTTATAGTCAAGATTCATAGTCGCAGTTTATGGAAGGAAATACCTAGATCCAGCCGGATTCAACTTTGAAACCTATTTCAAGCAAAAAATTATATGAAACAAGTTGGGTATATAGGTATCCACATAGCATCATAGATAGAGACAGAAAGATTAGAATGAGCGAGTACTCTCCACCACTTGAAGATATGAAATTTGCGCTGAAACAAGTTGTTGATGTTGACTCCTTGTCCGAATTCCCAGATTTCAGTGAAGTAGGACTTGAAGCACTTGACTCATTGCTTGACGAAGCAAGTCGATTCTTTAATGAGGTAATCTCACCTACGAATAGAACGGGTGACCTTGAAGGCAGTTCCCTAAATGATGATGGTACTGTCTCTACTCCTACTGGTTTTCAAGAAGCATACTCACAATACGTTGACGCCGGCTGGGGGGCTATAAGTTTTGATCCAGAATATGGAGGAGGAGGATTCCCTTGGCTTGTAGGTATAGCAGTTACCGAAATGCTGACAGCTGCGAATATGGCACTATCTCTCAACCCCATGCTCACTCAAGGGTCGATTCATGCTCTGACCGCTCATGGAGATGAGGACCAAAAGCTAGTTTGGTTACCGAAACTGATTACTGGAGAATGGGCCGGAACCATGAATCTAACCGAACCTCAAGCCGGATCAGACGTTGGCGCTCTAACTACAAAAGCTGAATTGCAGGATGATGGCTCCTATAAAATTATGGGACAAAAGATCTACATAACATGGGGCGAACATGATTTAACAGAGAATATANTCCACTTAGTTCTAGCTAGAACACCTGATGCACCCCCAGGAACAAAGGGTATAAGCCTCTTCATTGTCCCAAAATTTATCGTCAATGAAGACGGGACCCTTGGAGAAGAGAACGATATAAAGTGCCTATCNATAGAGCATAAATTAGGCATTCATGCNTCNCCTACCTGCGTCCTCCAATTCGGAGATAANGGTGGAGCGACTGGATATATTGTCGGCGAAGAAAATTCTGGGATGCGTTANATGTTCACGATGATGAACCAAGCAAGATTAGCAGTNGGTTTAGAAGGACTTGCGGTCGCAGACCGAGCTTATCAACAAGCACTTGACTATGCCTTAGAAAGAATGCAAGGCAGAAGAGCAGATACCCCGAAAGGTGAATCGGTTGCGATAATTGACCACCCTGATGTCCGACGCATGCTCATGACAATGAAAGCTTATATTGAGGCNATGAGATGCCTCATATATCTAAATGCAAAAGCCATAGATATAGCTCACCATCACCCAAATCCTGAGGAAAGGCAACGAGGAAACGAACTAACAGACCTCTTGACCCCATTATCAAAGAGTTGGTGTACTGACCTTGGAAATGAACTAACAAGTTTGGGTATCCAAATCCANGGTGGCATGGGATTCGTTGAGGAAACAGGAGCGGCTCAACATTATAGAGATATCCGCATNGCTGGCATCTACGAAGGAACAAATGGTATTCAGGCTATTGATTTAATTGGTCGAAAATTAGCAATGCGAAAAGGTGACGTTATTCGAGAACTATTGTCAGAAATCAACGAAACCGCTAATGAACTTAACGAAGCAAACCTCAAACAAATAGGAACGCCGTTAGAAGATGCTGTTANATCCATGCAAGAGGCGACAGAATGGCTGATTGAAAAAGGNGGAGCAAGCTCAGATGACGGGTTAGCCGGGGCGACACCCTACCTAAGAATGTTCGGGACCACCGTAGGTGGATGGCTCCTCGCAAAATCTGCTGTTCAAGCAAAAAAGNTGATTGATGCAGGAGATGAATCGGATTTCCTNAACGCAAAGATTGAAACTGCCAAATTTTTCTCTGAACAACTACTGCCTCAAGTCTCAGGGTTACTTCCCTCAGCAATTAGTGGAGCCCACTCGCTATATGCGATCACACCAGAGAAATTAAGACGGTAGCGTGNAGACNAATCATNACATAACTGTTCTTGCCGATTCTGTNATTTCAGTATCTGGAAAGTGGNNAGATGGTGTTCCCTTCATCAATGCAGGGGACGTAGAGCTCATATTCGGTTGGGAAGTAAAGTCTGAGGGTCTCTGCAAAGACGATGCATGCATCCCGCTTCCAAATCAGCACGGCATCGCAGACGAAGGCCACCTTCACTTAGGGCAGGTAGCGAAATTAATAGGGCATCCCACGCTTATTGATTCGGAAACTCAAACTGTCGTAATAGGTCAGCCTTCTGCTGTCAGATCATCCGCACTTAAGGACAGGATTGCGCCNGACTTTAAACTGCCAGACATANANGGGATTGATAGAGCATTGTCAGATTGGGCTGGGAAAAAAAGACTACTAGTTGCTTTCTCAAGTTGGTGAGGTTGCGCTTTTGACCTTCCAGGCTGGCAGGAACTTCATGAAGAATTACAAGAAGAAGATTTCACAGTAATNGCTGTAGCAATTGATGAGAATNTGCAAGCAGTTACTGAACTCGCAGAAGGCGTTACTTACCCAGTTTTGATGGATGAAAATCATATCCTTACAGAACTNTATGCGATCAGTAACGTTCCATCAGTAATATGGATTGACGAAGCTGGAACAATATCACGTCCGNCTGCAAGTGAGTTTGGAACTGACANATTCAGNGAAATAACTGGAATTAGCCGTGAAGGCCANATGGAACAAGTCCGAGANTGGGTCAAAGAAGAAATATTACCTAAAGATGCTTCTTTCACCATTGATGATTTATCTGAGGAAGAAGTTCAAGCNAGACTTCACTTTAGACTGGCAGTNCACTTTCGAAGAAACAATATGCTCAANGAATCTGAGAAACATTTCGATTTCGCCGCTGACTNGGCTCCNCTTGACTTNACGATCGTTAGAGCAAGTATGCCTCTACGCGGNGGAGACCCNTTCGGTGAAGAGTTCTTTGAGCTATATCAAAAGTACCAAGATGCCGGTTCACCTTTTCACGGAATACCTAGAAATTCCGAATCCAGCTAGTTACCATCAGTTGTGCATACCCTCAATTGAAACAATTCGCTGACTAACTTCGATCAATTCACCTTCTTTTATTATGTATGAATTAACCTTTTCCGCCCTATGAACACCTGACTGCATTTTCCCAGTGACTATATCAATAGCTGTTCCTTCAATGACTGGAATCAAAGCAATAGCTCTGAAACCCTTATCATTGCCTGGAGATGACCGCTTCGTCTCCGTTATCAATTTACTTGATTGCCACACCCACTCTTGGTCAACGCTAACAAATCGGCATTTGTGGTTTCCTGCGCTTTTTGAAACTAAAGCACCCGGACAAATAAGAAATTTTCCTTCAATCCAAGGGATAACACCTAACCCAGATCGATCAAATGCTACTTCAAAGGCTTGTTTGATTATTGAATCGTGATCACCAGACCGTATCGCTCTTCGCAAAATTTCTTCCTGCATCTCACGATGCAGTGTTTGTAATTCTTGATCGCTTAATCCGTTAATGAAGAAAGACCACATAGCATTTTCATTTANTTCACTGCTTCCTTNGCTATTGTTGAGTTCCCTGTCCATTTCTCCATTCTGCCACTNTGGTGTGCCATTTCATGGTTTATGATTAGCTTTGGCTTTGATCAAAGCAAAGCAGAAATACTTTTGAANGGGAGCTAGATGGACTTATGGAACCAAGACTGGGAAGAGCACGGAAATGCACTTCAGGTTGCTCTGACGAATGCTGGGACNACACAGCCAGATACCGCTAAGTCGGAAGAATTAACTGCCGATGAGTATGTTCAGTTGATGCGCGACACACTCGCTGCAACTCCATTTACTTTGGATTCCCACGCAGTCGACACAACAATTGAGGGGGTACCTTGCCGCATAATAAAACCTNANAGCGAAATACAGTGCATATACCTTCACTTCCATGGAGGTGGCATGGTATCGGGTGCAGCTTTTATGGGCGACATCGAGAACAGGCATCTAGCCAATGCGTTTNATCTTGCCGTCATTTCAGTTGATTATCGCCTTGCTCCAGAATTTCCATTTCCGGCAGCGTCNGAGGATAGTTTCAAAATCGCAAGGTGGCTGGTTGATAACGNAATGNAGNAATTCGGAACACAAAGAATCNTNATTGGNGGNGAATCTGCAGGCGCGTACCTTGCNTTGTTAACGTTACTGGAAGTTAGAGAATCATTTGGTGTAGAGGAGATGGAGAGATTTATTGGCGCAAATCTTACCTTTGGTATTTACGACTGGAGTGGGACACCCTCTCAACTCGGAAATCGCCCTTTCAAAACAGACTTTGATGTACTTTCNCCAGAGATTATCAGCTTCTTGACTTCTCAATACCTTCCTGGAAAAAATCTTGAGCAACGAAAAGACCCTGACGTATCCCCTATGTACGCTNACCTCACAGGCCTACCAGACGCATATTTCTGCGTTGGCTCTGCAGACCACCTTCTAGATGACACGCTTTTCATGGCCAANCGATGGNGAGCATCTGGAAATAANTGCGAAGTTGATGTTTTTCCAAGAGCACCTCATGCGTTCACTATGTTCCCTACACCCTTTGTAGAGTTGCACTCTATTCAACGTGATAAATGGTTTACAAAAGTTCTTTCAAAGATTGCTAGCTAGGGTGGTGGCGGTCGAACCTCTGAGAAGCTTTTCACATTACGAAGAGCTGGAAAAAACTTCCACCATATAAAAACTGCTGCTAAAGTCCCAAACCCACCAAATAACACCGCCCCTACCAACCCGAAGGCTGCAGCTGTTAACCCCGACTCTACCGCTCCCAATTCATTAGATGCCCCTATAAACACCCCTTCAACAGCAAGGACTCTTCCACGCATCTCTTCAGGCGTAGCCAACGGAACAAGACTTGCTCGTATATAGACAGATACCGCGTCAGCTCCTGATAAAACCATAAGAGCAACAAACGCAAGGACAAAATTCGTTGCTAATCCGAGTGCTATTGTACCAAAACCGAAAATTGCCACTGCGGTCATCAACGCTCTACCTATGTGGANCTTGAGGGGCCTAATTGATAACGTGACTGCGACGATGGTAGCTCCTATACCAACAGCTGCCCTCAGCCAGCCCAACCCCACAGCTCCTACACCCAAACGATTCTCTGCTATCGCTGGTAATAAAGCCACAGCCCCACCTAAAAGAACTGCAATCAAATCGAGAGAAATAGCCCCAAAAAGCACNGGACTCTTTCGTATAAACTTTAAACCTTCCTTCGCATCGCGAAATGCTTGTCNCCCACCTGTCGTTCCCAGTCTCCTGATTGCCGAAGACCCAACAGTTAACAAAAGTAAGTTAGCAATTGAATAGGAGATCACTGCCGCTAGATAAGGGAACGATGGGCCAATGACAAAGATAAATCCAAAAAGCGCAGGTCCAACGATTATCCCAGCTTGGAAAGCTACTGACTTCAAAGCTACAACGCGCTCCACCACATNATCTGGANCCCAGTCAATGGGTAGAGCTCGGCTAGCCGGCATTGCGAAAGCTCTTCCAACTCCAAATACTGTTATCAAGGCGAATATAGGGAAAACGCCTTCGGGGTCNGAATCAATATATAAGAAAAGCAATAAAGATGCGATGGCTTGAGCTATGAGAGCAAGGCTAAAAACTCTTCTTCGATCAAATCTATCGGCNACTGGACCTGTGAAGGGAGAAAGCAAAGCCACTGGTAGAAACTCAGCCAATCCCAATAACCCCAAATTCAACTCACTCCCGGTCATATCGTAAACCTGTTTACCAACGATTGTGATCTGACCAACGGTAGCTAAAGCTGAAAAGAACGATGCTGTCAACAAAACTCTGACCTTCGTAGGGACTTTTCCTGTCTTTTCTATATCTCTGCCAGAATCCATCATGGGATTATTATTCAGCTAAACCCTCAGATTCTCGCATAGCAGCTGCATAGATTCCCTTGCTCATCAAACTGCTCTCTTGCGATCGTCTTAATCGATATATTTCCGCTCGTATCCCATGAATTGTTTTACTCTTGGGGTCAGCCGTCGCTGCAAACTCAACCAAATGGCAGGCCAACCGAAGATTGCCTTCTTCTGCTAACTTTTCAGCTCTCTCAGCCATCTGATTAGCCCCACCAGACAACAATGCCAGTTCTTCTGCTAGGTCTCCCCTTGGAGAAGGTTTCAACGAAGCAGGATCTGCATCCCACCAACCTCCGTACATACGCCAAATATTTCGGACAACGAATTCTGGCTCATCATAAAGTGGCTGAAGCCAAGGAAGCTCAAGCATGTCAGGGCTGACCTTTACCATATGCAATATGTCATTTAGCTGGTATCCACCATTCATAAGTTCAATAGTGTCCGCCACCAAGGTTTCAAGGACATGCGCTAAGTCACCCAAAACTCTATTTATCCTTTCCGTACCTTCTATCGGTAAGCCATGGGCGGGTAATAAAAGTTCGGCGTTATAGGTCATCATTTCTCTTAGCGCTTGCGCCCACTCAAGTGGATACCTTTGCACCTTTTGAGGATTCCCAGCGTTCGGGAAAACCCAAAGTACCAGATCTCCCGTTATTAAGGTTCTTGATTGAGGTATCCATGCCCAAGTATGATCGTCCGTTTCGCCTTTCCCATGGTTGAATTGAATATCTAGGTTCCCCACAGACAGTTTCATTTCGTCTTGGTATACAACATCAGGCCAGACTGTGTCATCAGGAACAAAAGAGGGTGACTGATCCGTTAATCCCATCCCGTGCTTGGGAGAAACTCCACCGAACTGACGCTGATTTATTATTGTGTTCCATCCATCCGTATCTTTGTACCTTGCTAACCTCTTAGGCACATTCTCATGCCCAAACACAGTTGGGGGAACAAAATTACGTTTTTCGGCATCTGCGACAATCGCCCCGGACCCACCGACATGGTCTAAATGTCCATGCGTATAAGCTAAAGAATGGACTCTACTCGTATCCCATTTACGCAAGGAATCAACGACCGCAACCCCGCTCTGCTTACCACTGGCATCGAAGAGAACAAGTCCTTCTTCAGTTTTAAACGCAATCATATGGCTGAAAGATTCAACCATAGCAATCCCATCAGTAAGCTCGCTAAGCTTATTCGTTACTCTATTTGTAGGCTCTGTTGCCGCACATTCATCAATAACTCTTGTCGACAGTTCCAACGGATTATCAGTGAAAACCTTATTCAGGTCCCGTGGTTTGGGATGAAGCCCCATAAGATCTACTTCCTGGTGAAGGTTGCTCTGCCAGGGCCATGGTCGAGAAAACTTTGGACTCCTATTAACCTGTCATCTGTTTCAAAGCAATCCCCGAAAGCCTCAGCTTCTAACTTGATAGCGTCCTCGAGAGGTAATGCCAGCCCATCCATCATAACTTTTTTGATGTGCTGAAGTGACTTTGGCCCCTTAGCGTACTCTTTAGCCGCCTCCAATGCCTGCGGGTAGCAGTCATCATCGGGGTACACAGCTGAAACAAGGCCTATCTCCAGAGCCTCTTCGGCATTAACCTGACGGCCAGAATAATTGATTTCTTTTGCTTTCGTAATGCCTATAAGACGCATTAACCTTTGGGTCCCACCAGCTCCAGGTAAAATACCGAGAAGGACTTCTGGTTGCCCAAACACTGCATTTTCCCCGGCGAACCGAAAATCTGTTGCCATTGCCAATTCACAACCTCCACCTAATGCATATCCGTTAACAGCACTAATTGTGATTTGTGGAAGATTCTCTAAAGCCAAGAGAGCATTGTGCAATTTCATAGAAAATTCGACAGCTTCTTCTTTATTTTGCAAAGCAGGAAATTCTTTTATGTCAGCGCCTGCAGCAAATATTTTAGGGCCACCCCACACGACTACAGCGCCAATACCTTGATCCTCAGCTAATTGCCCGGCTATATCATTTAATTCAGCAGTTAGTTGCATACTTATGGCGTTCATTGGCGGCCGCTCAATACGTATAGTCGCCACTCCTGATTCACTATCAATTTCTAAGTTAACGAAATCTCCCATTGTCACTCCTCTTCGCATTTATAGGGCACTGAGAGCATAGCCGATTAGGGCCAACGTAACCTCATCTGCAAATTGAAAGGTATTGAAGAATCTCAGAAGGATGATTAGTCGTAACCGAGTCGACCTTCCGTGCGAAAAGACTATTAACTAAATCGCCATCATCAACCGTATACACCCAAATTTCCAGCCCTAATCTTTTAATACTTTTAATGATTGCTTCCGATGCATAACGATAATGCAGATTGATGGCAACAACTCTGGGTTCTTTACTTATAGACCTGAACCGATATTTTATATACGGGCCAGCAAATAATCTCATAGAAAGAATAGCTCGATCAACCCTTGATAAATTAATTACCACATTAAGGTTCGGATTAGTAGCTAAAATTCTCTTAGCGTTTGAGAGCTTCAATCCGGAGAGAACCACCCTGTTCTGAAGACTCAGTTCTTTTATGACTTGGATAAGGTCATCCTTAATATCACCGGATTTAAGATCTAAATTCCACTTGGTTTTTGAACCGAATGCTTGTAGCAAATCTTTAATGAGGGGCACCCTTTCGGAAGTAATCTTATTGTCAGGCCCTATGGTCGAAACATCATGAAGGTTTCTCCACAATGTTTCAGTTATCCTCCCATATCCTGAAGTGCTTTTTTCAAGAGTCGGGCCATGTAATGCTACAGAATAACCATCAAGCGTTACTGATACATCAACCTCAACCACACTGCAACCAAGCTTAATAGCGGATTTAACAGCAGCTTTTGTGTTTTCGGGAAATTGTGATGAGTNCCCTTTGTGGGCAATGACTTGNTTGTCTNCTGTTACCCAAACTTCCATGAATATAGGCTATCAAAGACTCAGAATAGAGAATAACGTGTGAGATTTTCCTTCGATGAGAATACAGGCACTCAAGAATGCATTAAATAACGGAAAGATATGTATCCGTCTTCTAATCTAGAAATGGAGGGACCNCATGACTGATCAAGAACTTCAAGAAGAAATGAATCTNCCTTTAGTNGAGGACGAGCAAGTTCTGTGGGGGTCTCGACTAATTAAAAGGTCACTATTTGACGCAGATGGAAGTACTTTGGGNTCAATACAAGATCTATTGCTCGTTCCTGCGGCATCTGAAAACAAGCTCTATTTACGCGGTTTCATTGCCTCTGTAGATCGAAGATTGATTTTTGTCCANGAAGCGAGAGTTGACGCTGTTGATAGAGACGGACTTCATCTGAGAGGGGGAACTCTTGATCTTAGAATTTTTAAGAAACGGCATGGAGAGTTACTCCTGAGCGAAGATATTTACTCCACTATTTTGGACAATGGGAGCATAAGCGATGTTGGATTCTGCGAAAGTGGTTTAAACGACGGTAAGTGGTTAACCAATAAAGTTGCAATTTCTGCAGGTGGGAGGCTACGTAAAAAGAACCTAGAGGTTAGTAATTGGGCAACTGTTGGTGCCACCTTTACTTCCGATCAGGTTTCAGGTGATCTTGCACGTCTAAGCGAACTGCATAAGGCTGATGCTGCTGAGGTGATTCAGACAATTCCAGAGAATAGGCGGACAGAGTTAGCTGCTGCCCTTGAGGCAAGTCGATTAGCCGATTTGCTTGAGGAATTACCTGAATCGGAACAAGCTGCAATACTGAATCAGCTTGATACCGCTGACGCTATTGAAGTACTCCAAGAAATGGAAATAGATGATGAAATTGACCTTCTAAAAGAACTAGAACCAGTACAGCGTGAAATGTTACTTTCAGAAATGGATCCAGAAAATGTTCGACAAATTCGTTCTCTCCTCAAATACAGTGAAGACACTGCCGGCGGAATGATGACTCCTGAGGCGATCGTATTGACTCCTGAATCCACGGTTGCTGATGCTATAGCTAGACTCCGCGACACCGACCTTCCCCCTGCTATCTCAGTTCGGCTATTTGTAACTGAATCCCCGATTCAAGCTCCAACCGGAAAATACCTCGGAAGCGTCACCCTGGCACGATTGTTACGAGAACCTCCAACAGGCGCTGTTGCAGATTGTATTGACCACGATGTACCGACCCTGTTCCCAGACGCATCTGAAAAGGAAGTCGCAGTGATTCTTGCCAGATACGACCTATTAGCAGTTGCTGTCGTTGATCCAATGGAACGACTTTTAGGAGTCGTAACAGTTGATGACGTGATTATCCGCTTAACCGAAGGAGCAGAGTCATGAAAATTCGAGATGAAGCTGTAACAACGCCAGGAAAAGTAGGGCGTTCAATAGGGTCTGGGTACGACCGAGATACCGTCGGACGGTGGTCAGAAGCAGTCGCCCGCGGTATGGGCGGAGGAAAATTTCTCATCATTCAAACACTTGTTGTCATCGCATGGATTGCTCTCAATGCTGTGGCAGGGTCTAAGGGACTCTGGGATGAATACCCTTTCATACTTCTCAATTTACTCTTCAGCATTGAGGCCGCATACGCAGCCCCTCTTATCCTCCTAGCTCAACATCGACAAGATGCACGAGACCGTGCTCTGGCTGAAAGAGACAGAGAAGTNAATAGCCGAATTCTTTCCGACAGTGAATTCCTGACAAGAGAATTAGCGGCGATAAGACTCAGGTTAGATGATCTTGCAAGCGCCTCGGAGTTGGAATCTCTATTTAAAGAAAGACAAGACATAAAATCAGATTCTTCTGAAGCTGAGTAGCCGTTAAATTTTCTGTATGGGATTTTTTCGCTAATCTATGGATAGGAGAACCAATGCTCGAAATTCCAAAAATCATTTCCGTAGACGACCATGTTGTCGAACCTCCTGACCTTTGGGTTGAAAGACTACCTTCAAAATACAAAGACAAAGGACCTAGGGTTGAAAGAGACCGAGCAATATTTAATTTCGAAGGCGGGATTTTCTCATACGAAAAAGGTGTGAAGGACGGAGAAGANTGCGACTGGTGGATTTACGATGATCTGATTTACCCGTTCCCAAAATTATCCGCTGCCGTTGGTTTTGACAGCCTTGATGTAACTCCCGTTACTTTTGACCAGATTCGACCTGGTTGTTGGAAACAGAAAGAACGCTTGCAAGACATGGATGCAAATCACGTAGAAGCGTCAGTAAATTTCCCAAACGTTCTTCCTAGATTCTGCGGTCAAGCTTTCTTAGAACGCAAAGATAAAGACNTAGCACTACTCTGCGTTAAGGCGTATAACGATTGGATGATTGACGAGTGGTGCGCCGGAGATGGGAAAGGTCGTTTGATCCCCATGACAATCGTTCCTCTTTGGGATCCGCAATTAGCNGCTGATGAGATCCGGCGATGCGCTGATAAAGGTAGTCATGCAATAGCCTTCACGGAGAATCCCCACCCGCTTGGCCTGCCTTCAATCCACTCCTCTGATAATCATTGGGATCCAGTATTTCGAGCATGCGCTGAAACTGAAACAATTCTTAACATGCATATTGGATCAAGCTCTAAAATGCCGGCGACATCACCCGATGCTCCATTTGCAGTTAGCTCAACCATAACGTTTTCAAATGCAATGGGGTCTTTCTGCGACTATATCCTTTCCGGNGTATTTGATAGATTTCCNACCCTTCGGATTGCCTACGCTGAAGGGCAAGTGGGTTGGATGCCATACGTTATTGAGAGAATGGATAAGCTCTGGGAGGAACGCGATAATTCGTCTGATTTTGGGGTTATGCTCCCCAACCGCCCTTCATCGTATATAGCTGATCACATTTATGGCTGTATCTTCGATGATGAGGTCGGCCTACTCAACAGAGACCTGATAGGGATGGATCAAATTTGTTTTGAGGTTGACTATCCTCATGCCGATTCGACTTTCCCCCACACAAAAGATGTTGCAACCACCATTGTTACAAAAGCAGGATTAAATGATGAAGAAATTTACAAGCTATTCAGAGGAAATGCGATAAAGGGTTGGGGTTTAGAAAGATTTGGCATAACTCAATAGACAACACATAATCACATTATGCAACTCCCCCCCTTGCGAAGACAAAAGAAAGCGATAGACCTATCAGAAATAGTCGGCCATTTTTCTAACGGGGTTGCATCAATAAACGCAACCGTTGAACCGAGGGCAGTTTTCTGGGATCAGTGGAATGAACAAAACCTAATAGGAGAAACGCCCTTGTGGGTTGCCTTAGGAGATTCAGTTACCCAAGGAATAGGATCCACGAAACCAGAGACTAGCTATGTCCACATTGTTCTAGAACGCTTGAAAGCGAGAACAGGGAAAAATTGGAGACTAATTAATCTTTCAATGAGTGGCGGACGCTTCCTTGATGTGATTGATAAGCAACTTCCTATTATCAATCATTACCGACTTGAACCTACGCTGGTAACTACGATCATTGGTAGTAATGACCTTATGTGGAGAAGGGATAAAAGCGAAATTGTAAAAGATGCTCAACATGCAGTCGAATCGTTGCCTNCAGGAAGTTTCCTAAGTGAAATTTCATCAGCTCGAAAGGGAAAACGGGCAGCTGTCTCTTCAGTAATCAGAAATCTTGCCCCGAAACATGGGNTNCATCTGTTCAATGCTTGGAATTGGCCAACTGGTGAGGGAATGTGGGCANAAGACAGATTCCACCCCAACGATGAAGCATATAAATTGATAGCCAACAACCTNTGGTCAAGCATTGTGAGGNATTTCCATCTATAAAACTAGTCAATNAAATCTANGGGTCGGCGTTGCCGCTTCAGTTCGCCTCTTTTTCTTTTCTTTTCAACTCGTTTTCTCTTCACTGAAACGCTTGGTTTTGTCGGGACCCTTTTAGCATTCGTCTTCAAGTTTGCGTCTACGAGTGACATTAGTTTTTCCATGGCTAGATCTTTATTTCGCTTTTGAGATCGAAATCGTGCAACCACTATTCTCACTTGAGGATCAAGTCGACTAAGAAGAAGTTCCTTTTCAGATTCAGAAAGTGATTTACTCTCGGAGATATCCCACATCAATTCAACGCGTGTGTTTACTTTATTTGAGTGCTGCCCGCCTGGACCACCAGATCTGGAATATCGAAATGAAATCTCTTTATCATCAATCAGTACTGATTTATTACCCATAAGCACAGATTAGATCAGTACATATGCTGCTTGGACCATACACCCTTAACAAAGAATTCAGTTACTATTCATCACGGGTTACGAAGGCTGAGACCTGAAAGCACTAAAGTCAAGAGATGCGAATATTTGTAACAAATGATGACGGAATAGATTCTCTGGGGCTCCATATACTAGCGAGAGCCATGCTTCCTTTCGGAGAAGTAATCGTAGGTGCTCCGGATACAGAGTATTCGGGGGCTTCATCTAGTTTTGGAGCTTTACACCTGATCCGCCCTGAGCTCCATAAAGCTAATATTGAAGGGATTGACGAAGCGTGGTCAATCACTGGCCCACCTGCACTATGCGTTATGTTTGCAAGATTAGGAGCATTTGGAGAACCCTTTGACCTAGTGGTCTCAGGTATAAACCCGGGAGCCAATGTGGGACGATCGGTTTATCATTCGGGAACCATAGGTGCTTGTCTTACCGCTAGAAATGGGGGCATTAACGGAGTTGCTGTGAGCCAAGCTGTTGATGAGGGAGGCTACATGGGACAAGGCATTGAAGAGATGCTTAAAAATCAAAAGTGGGACAGTGCTGCTGAAATCGCAGCTATAGCGGTAGAGGAAATGAGTACGAATCTTCCCAAGGAAGCATCTGTGCTTAATATTAACGTCCCTAACCTCGAACTATCCGAGATGAAGGGGTGGAGGGAAACAAAGGTCGGAACAGACCTTATTCGGCAAATGACACAAGTCGATATAGAGCCAAAGATAGGTCACGAAGGGACTTTCCACCTCAAACTAAAGTGGGGAGAAAGAATACCGCCTTCATCAATAGAGGACGACGTCGGTGCAGTAGCTAACGGATATGTTTCAATTTCCTGGCTTAGTCGGCTGATATCTCAAGGCCCACCGATTGAAAGTTCGGTGGAGGGAAGATTCAACTCGGTATTCGAAAGTTAAATATTGCTAAAGAGAAGTAGTTTGCGTTAGTTCATTCTCAACCAAAGTGATAACGTCGGATCCAACGATTGGAGAAACTTTGAAAATAGCGATCCTGTATCAGTCATTGCGCGGTGGCACTAAACGACTTGCCGAAACATTAGGAACCAATTTCCAAAGCAAGGGCTCATCAGTCGGGGTGTACCCCATTACGAATTACGATGCTCAATTTGTGCTTGAAGCTGATCTAATAGTTATTGGAACGTGGACCGATGGACTTTTTGGCTTAGGTGCTCGTCCTGGTCAATTAGGGAAATTAAATACCTTGAGAAACATCGCTCATAAAGACGTAGCCTTATTTGTCACATACGAAATTAGTCCCGAGAGATCGCTAAATGGTTTGAAAGAATGGGCGGAGGAACGCTCTAGTAACGTCGTCGCTGCGGCTGGCTTCAAAGTCCGAGGGCCGTTTAAGAAAGATATCCAAGATGAAATTGACCTATTCATTGAGAATTCACTAAACCCAGTTACTCACTGATCAAATTATGTTTTTTCTAGTGACAATTTGCTCTAGTTGTGTAGTGCTACGAACACCCGATAACACCCCCTCTTATTATGACAATTAGGGACGCTAAAGAACTGGGCCCAAACGACTTTGTTTGGGATTACTTTTGCAGAGGGCCCGAGGACTCAATGACCGAAAGAGTTAGAGCTGCACATAAAGCGGGGTTTAGCGCGGTCGGAATATACCTAGGAGCTTGGAAAAAATTGAAAGAGAATCCGAGGGACATAGANCAACTTGAAGAAACCTTGAAGGAAACCAATCTTGCCCTTGCAAATATTGAGACTCTTCGCGGATGGGCTTCACCTTCGAACCCCTCAGACGAATGCTTGGCACAGGAAAGCATGGTTTGGGAAATCACTAATAGATTTCAATGTCGTTATGTCCAAGTAATCGGCGATTATTTAGGAACAATTGAAGAGGCTGCAAATGGCTTTGCAAGCCTATGCGATCGCGCATCCGAGCACGGTCTTCTTGTGGGGCTTGAACCTGTCCCTGAGATGACGAACATAGATAACTTTGCTATTGCCATCGAAATAATTGAAAGGGCAGATAAGGAAAATGGCGGTATTTGTTTTGACAGTTGGCATCTAACGAGATCCACNAATGACATCCAAGATATAAAAAGAATTCCTCAGGACAAAATTTTTGCNACACAATGGAATGATGGGCCACTTAAAAAACAGCACACTGATTATTACACNGATACTTTAAGCACGAGAGTTCCACCCGGNGAAGGAGAGTTTGAATTGATCGCNTTCATAAAAGCTCTTCATGAAGTCGGTTGCGAAGCCCCTATCGGTCTCGAAGTTCCATCAACGGACCTGTGGGCTATCCCTATAGAAGAAGCTGCAGAGATAGTAATTCAAGCAATGAAGAACCTTTTGTCNTTAACAAAAACTAGTTAGCGTGCATTGTGCTAGAGCCTAAAAGCGCGAGTAATCTTTAACTAGAATTTTCCAAAGGGGAGGGCATGCCTAAATTACTTGATGATATTGTGGCCGAGAAAGGTAACGACATAGCCGTCGCTGATGAATTCGGGTCAACAACTTGGAAGGAATTCGACGACAGGGTGCGCCGATTAATCAATGGTCTCAAAGACTTTGGTATAGGACCCGGCGATACGATCGCCATGATGATGGGGAATAGAAGAGAGAGCTTTGAAATCTTTCAAGCCTCGGCACATCTGGGTGTAACATACGTACCTGTCAATTGGCACTGGGTCGCTGATGAACTTGCATATGTTCTAGAGGATGCAGATGTGAAAGCTCTACTTGTTGGTAGTCGCTTCATAGATATCGCTATTCAAGCGCTTGCAGATGAGCGATCAAAAGATGTTCAACTGACGCTTGTCATTGGAGGAGAAAGCGAACGACTAAACAGCTACGAGGAGTTTCTCGCAAGTTCCTCAACCGATGATCTACCTGATGATCAACAGTTACTTGGTGGCCCAATGTTCTACACATCTGGAACAACGGGAAGGCCAAAAGGAGTCAGAGGCTCATTAGCTGGAGGAGGAACAGTACCGACCGAAGTCATGCAGCTAATAGGCGGCAGTATGGTTACTTATGTGCCTGCTGGAGGTAGATCTTTGCTTGTAGGCCCTGTTTATCATTCAGCGCAATGGGCGTTTACTTTTATGCCCATGATCAACGGGTCATCCGTCATAATGAGACACAAGTTTGATGGTGCTGAGACGGTAGAACTTATTGATTCCGAGAAAATAACTAATATTCATCTAGTCCCAACTCAATTTAAACGAATGTTAGACGCACCAGATTCAGTGAAAAATTCCTTCACTGGCGAATCTTTAGAAGCCGTTTGGCACGGTGCTGCACCATGCCCTGCAGCATGGAAACGATCAATGATTGAATGGTTTGGCCCAAAAGTTCATGAATANTACGGATCAACAGAGGGTGCATTCATCTCAACCATACGAGCCGAAGACTGGATTGGGAAAGGAGGTTCAGTCGGTAAGCCGCTCGAGACCGTTGAGGTTCTTGTTATTGATGACGAAGGCAACCGACTGACTGAACCCAACAATTCAGGAACATTATATTTTAGGAACCTAATGGGCACTGACTTTGAATACCATAAAGCTCCTGAGAAAACAGCAGAAGCGCATCTTGAGCCAGGGGTGTTTACAACAGGAGATATTGGTTTCGTTGATGAGGACGGATATCTATGGCTTTCCGATAGAAAAATTGACATGATCATATCTGGAGGTGTGAACATTTATCCTGCCGAAATAGAAGCAGTAATTGCCGAACATGANGGCGTAGCCGATGTTTCAGTTATCGGAGTACCAAACGAAGAATTTGGAGAGGAAGTTAAAGCTATTATTGAATGCTCCGAGGGATATACAGGCGGCACTGATTTCGTTAGCGAGATACTCAAACTATGCAATACAAAATTAGCTGGATACAAACGGCCAAAATCAATTGACTTCGTTGAGGAACTACCCAGAACAGGTACTGGGAAGATTCTCAAACGAACTCTTCGTGAACCCTATTGGGAGGGTCATGAGAGGCAAATTTAACCTAAAGCACGGTTATGGAGCATAACTCCCATACTTATCTACCTGACAGCTTTTCCATCAATAACGAGATTGTGGAAGATCATAAAGGGCAGATAGGCAACTCGGAATTAGTCAATCATTCGAAACGACTAAGTAAGAAACTATGGAACGTTGCTGAAGGGGTCTGGTGCTTTGTTGGGAATGGTCTATCCAATCAAACCTTTATAGAAGGACCAGAAGGTTTAATAATCATTGATACGGGTGAATGCAACGAGGAAATGACCGAGGCATTAACTGCACTCAGAGAAAAGACACAAGCGCCTATTGCAGGTATTATTTATACTCATTTTCATTATGTAGCAGGAACTGAGGCAATTTTTACTAGCGAAGAACGAAACGATATTCCCATATGGGGTCATGAACGAATAACCGCGAATAGAAGAAGCTACGGAACAGAGTTAAGTGCAGTTGCTTCTCGAGGTTTGATCCACCAGTTTGGGATCGCTCTTCCTACATCAGGAAGCGATGCAATCGTCAATGTTGGTCTCGGCCTGTCATACAGNAATCCAGACCACGCTCCATTCACACCTGGATTCGTCGAACCAAATAAAACATTTAATAAAAAGACTACTGCTCAAATCGCAGGGCTAGTAGTTGAGATGACTCCTGCTCCTTCTGACTCTGATGACTCAATAACAATATGGTTTCCTGAGCTAAAGNTTTGTGTAAATAANCTGATTTGGCCAGTGCTCTTCAATGTTTTCGCTATCAGAGGCGAAGAGTATCGTGATCCGCGCACCTTACTGACTGGTATTGATTACATCCTTTCTCTTTCGCCAGAATTTGTAATTAGCACCCATGGCCCACCAATAATTGGAGCTGACTATGCTGCTGGCGAAATCACAAGGTACAGAGACCGAATTCAATTCCTCTGGGATCAAACAGTTCGCGGAGTCAACAAAGGAATGGATCTAGAAAGACTAACCCAATTTGTTCAGCTTCCAAGGTCAGATGATGAGTCTTACCTTACCCGCCAATTCTATGGGTTGGCCGAACACCATGTTCGGCAAATACACAATGGACTTCGTGGTTGGTTTGACGGCAACCCAGCAAAATTATTTCCAGATGACCCATCAAAGCGAGCTGNGAAATTCATAACAGGTTTTGGGGGCGTTGAGAAGACTCAAGAAGCAGCAAAGGAGGCTTTTAACCATGGTGATCTTCGCTGGGCTATTGAACTGTCATGTGTACTAATNGAATATCACGCTGGTTCCAAAACCAATAGTGCTAAAGAAATCAAAAAAGACTCAGAGTTTTTGGCAAATTGTCTAAGAACCNTTGCACAAAGAACAACGGCTTCGAATATTCGCAACTGGTGCCTNACTCATGCACTTGAGNTAGAAGGGTTTATAAATTTAGAAAGGCACCGGAANCATAGATTTTCTCGATCCGTTGTCATGTCAAATCCTCCNTCTTCAACTGTTCATGCTTTAAGAGTTCTCTTAGATCCCAATCGAACAATCGGNTATCAACAAGAACTTAGATGGAACTTTGATACAGGGGAAACCACAGGATTGCTTATAAGGAACGATGTAGCAGTTCCGACAGGTGGCAAGGACTCTAATCTCTCAATATCTTTATCAGTTGAAACTTGGGCCAATTTACTTGCCGGCAAAGTTACGCTCTCAGATAGCTTAACTTCTGGCATGATTACAACAGAGAACACGACAGAACAAATTACCTTATTCTTCTCACACTTTGACCTACCCACCTTCACGCAATGAAACACTTACCTTTCTCTTCTGATAATTTCAAAGGCAAGATAGGCCGACTACTCCAAGACTCTGTTGCCGTACCATTGGAGAAACGTCAGACTTTAGAGAATGCGCCCAATATTCTTTTAATCATGCTTGACGATGTTGGGTTTGGTAGTGCGTCTACGTTTGGTGGGCCGATTGAAATGCCAGCAGTATCAGAAATAGCCGAAACAGGAATTTCNTACAATCAATTCCATACGACTGCCCTTTGTTCTCCGACCAGAGCTGCACTACTTACCGGAAGGAATCATCATTCAGTACACATGGGTGGGATTGCAGAAGTGGCGAATAGTTTCCCTGGTTATGACAGCGTAATTCCAGCTGAATCTGCGACAATTGCAAAAATCCTAAAAGAAAANGGCTATTCGACAAGTTGTTTTGGCAAGTGGCACATTACCCCCCGCTGGGAGCAGGGACCATCTGGACCTTTCGATCGTTGGCCTACTGGAATGGGGTTTGACAGGTTCTATGGAATTATGGGGGGTGAAGCTTCTCAATGGGAGCCAGCGGCATATGACCAAACAACCCCAATTCAACCTCATGTTGGCAAAGATGACTACCACTTGAGCGAAGATTTAGCTGATCAGGCAATTAAATGGATCAGTCAACAACAGACCTCNACACCAGATTCCCCTTTCTTTTGTTACTTTGCTCCTCCGGCTGTTCACGCCCCGCACCAAGCTCCAAAGGAATGGATAGATAAATATGCTGGAGCTTTTGACGAAGGGTGGGATACCCTGCGAGAAAAGATATTTGAGANGCAATTGGACAAAGGAGTTATTCCTGAAGGGACAACACTAACACCTCGACCAGATGAAATTCCTAGTTGGGATTCTTACCCAGATCGTTACAAACCGGTTGCGACAAGATTAATGGAAGTTTTTGCTGGTTTCCTCGCACACACTGACGCACAAATCAAAAGAGTCCTTGATTACATCAAGGACGTTGGATGTGATGAAAATACACTAATAATTTATATAACTGGCGATAATGGAGCATCGGCTGAAGGAACGATTCATGGAGCTTGGTCAGCCCCATCATTTCAGAACGGCGTCCACGAAGACCCTGAATGGCTGCTTGAACATATCGAAGACTTCGGAACAAACAGATGCGAAAATCATTTCAATGTTGGTTGGGCATGGGCCCTAGATTCGCCTTTCCAATGGATGAAGCAAGTGGCCTCTCATTTCGGGGGGACTAGAAATGCGATGGTAATGAANTGGCCTGACAAAATTACTGATGTCAATACTCTCAGNGATCAGTTCCATCACGTGATTGATATCGCACCAACAATCCTTGAGGCTGCCGGAGTGGAGTGGCCTGAGACGGTGAATGGCATAAAACAAATGCCAGTTGATGGAATTTCGATGAAATACTCTTTCAATAACTCCCAAGCTCATACCAAACGCGAAACACAATACTTTGAAATCTTTGGAAATAGAGCTCTTTACCATAAAGGCTGGATTGCCTCATGTTTTCATGGCAGAGTGCCCTGGATACGGCTTAAAGGTTACGAATTCGGAGGCGATCAAGAGAGATGGGAACTATACAACATTGCAGATGACTTTTCGCAAAGTAAAGATTTAGCAGCTGCACACCCTGAAGAACTCATGAAGTTACAAAAGCTATTTGACCAAGAGGCCCTAAAACATAATGTTTACCCACTTAGAGATACTAGTTTACGGATTTCGGGAAATTTCCGTGTTCCTACAGCACTTGGTAAACGGAAGAAAATGATTTACACAACTTCCCATGTGAGAATTCCGGAAAGCGCTGTGATCAATTTAAAAAATGCCTCGCATAAAATATCTGCACGGGTAACTATCCCTACAGGAGGCGCACATGGTGTAATTGCTTGCCAAGGGGGAAATATGTCTGGATGGAGTTTGTATCTCGATGAAGAAGGTAAACCTTCGTATCACTACAACTGTTACGGACAGTATCTGACGACAATAACTGGGAAGGTTCCATTAATCCGAGGAACTCATGAAATATTACTCAACTATCAACACGACGGTGGGTTTGGAAACGGAGGTTTAGCAACTCTATATATTAACGGTGAACCGACTGATCAGGCCCGTATAGATAGAACCGTCCCCATAATATTTTCTATGAGTGGTGAAACCTTTGATGTGGGGATAGATACTGGTGCGCCAGTAGGCCCTTACCCTCACGAATACCCTTTCACGGGCGATATCCATGAGGTAGTTCTTGAACGTATTGGCAGACGCGACCNAGAAACTAAGAGGAAGATGAAGGATGGGATGAAGGAGGCCGGGCTTCGATCTCANTAGCCAACCGTATCTGGGTCTTAAGAGGACAATCTTNAATTCATCGGGCATAATGATAGAGGTTTGAATTTTAAGGAGATTAATGGCTGAACAGGTAGCAATTGAAGAAGGTTTATTCACATGGCCTTCTGACAACCCTAAACTTCTTGGCTCCCAATGTCAGGACTGTGGCGCNATCATCTTCCCNATGCAATCAGGCTGCCCAAGATGTGCCTCCGATGATACGAAACCCAAAGAATTAGGCACTCGGGGTACATTATGGACNTGGACCATTCAGGGCTATCCGCCAAAATCCCCACCCTATGCCGGCGATGTAGAGAATTTCGAACCNTTTGGAGTTGGATATGTCGAAATTCACGACGAAGTNAAAGTTGAAACAAGACTAACTGTCGCTGATAAAGACGCTTTGACAATTGGCATGGAAATGGAACTGAAATTCATCCCTGCCTATATAGATGANGANGGTAACGAAGTAATCACATTCGCCTTTTCGCCNGTGAACGAATAAGAGAGGAACTAAACCATGAGTAAACCAGAAGTAGCAATTGTAGGAATAGGAATCCATCCATTCGGAAGAACTCCGGAGCGAACAGGACAGGAACAAGGAGTATACGCAGTTCGTCAAGCTTTGAAGGATGCTGGCGTTGAATGGGCCGACGTCCAATTTGCCTTTGGCGGAAGCCAAGCAGCAGGGGCAGCAGACACCATGGTATCAAAACTGGGACTCACGGGATTACAGTTCATCAATGTTGCCAACGGATGCGCAACGGGTGGGTCAGCTTTATTCTCTGCNTATAACACAATCGCCTCAGGTGCATTTGAGTTAGGTCTCGCTGTCGGTTACGACAAACATGAACGAGGAGCATTTAGAGTAAATACCAGATCTTCAGGTTTAGGCGATTGGTACGGCAAGCAAGGATTAGCATTAACTACACAATTCTTCGGAATGAAGATCAACAGATATATGCAAAACCATGACATAAGCCATAACACTCTTGCCAAAGTTGCCGCCAAAGCCTTCCGAAATGCAGAACATAATCCAAATGCATGGCGTCGCCAGCCAATAAGCGAAGAACAGATACTTGAAGCTGACATGTTGAGTTATCCATTAACAAAATTTATGTTCTGCTCACCCGCTGAAGGAGGAGTAGCTTTGCTACTAGCCAGAGCTGATCAAGCACATAAATACACCGATACCCCTATCTATCTAAACGCTGCTGTAGTCAGAAGTAGGCGTTGGGGTTCCTTTGAAGTCATGGCTCCCTGGTTGGCCCTTGAAGACGGTGATGGCCCTACAGTTGATACTTCTAAGGCTGCATTTGAGATGGCCGGTATAGGTCCGGATGATGTTGATCTAGCTCAGTTGCAGGACACAGAGGCCGGTGCGGAAATAATGCACATGGCTGAAAACGGATTTTGCGATCATGGNGACCAAGAACGAATTATCCAACAAGGGGAAACCGAAATTGGTGGACGGTTCCCTGTTAATACTGACGGAGGGTGCCTAGCGAACGGTGAACCGGTTGGGGCATCCGGGTTACGGCAAGTGTACGAGAATGTTCTACAGCTCCGAGGTGCCGCCGGCAAACGTCAAGTTCCCAATGATCCAAAGGTTGCCTATACCCATGTATACGGCGCCCCGGGAATTAGTGGAGTTACGATCCTGAGTAAATAGTGGTCTCGGACCTTTCTAAATACGATACGTTGATTCACGTTATATAACTTTTGATACCAACAGTTCATTGAGTCTATACAAACTCAAATGAACCATTGGCAGAGAACTCAAGTGTTTTCCCCACGTATTCTTCGCTCATCATCGACTGCATTGTCTGAGCGTCACTTGTAGAAGCCAATGCCCTTTTCCCATCTTCCATCAAAGTAGTCATAAGAGCTTTCTCTGGCCCTTCACGACCATGCAGTACCGTGTATGCTTCAACTACCGATTTACCTATTGGATTTTCTTCAACTTCTCTCTTCGGGGATGTTTCAATTTCTTCTTGCACATTCATTCTCCTGAACTGACCTTTTGGAGGCTCGTTATGGTAGACGGCACAAGCATGTTTTGTTGCGTACCCACCGTTAGCATGAACGAACCCGTACTCTCCAGTTTTGCGAATCTCGTCGATAGTGCTAGCGATTGCATGAATTACATAACTATTCATTGGCCCCCCAAAGAAAGATAACCCTCCAGTTGTAGTCGCGGCCCGCTCAGGATCAATCCCTAGCTCATTCATAGTTATTTGCACAACGGACGGAAAGCATGAATAAAGATCCATGGGACCTACGTTGTCTATTGATATGTCAGCTAGTTCTAGACAACGCTTTGATGTGACACGTATAGCTGGAGACTCATGGAAGTTATCTCGCTCAGAGAATAAAAAAGTTGCATGTCCATCTGTGGCAGAATGCGGAAATACCCAGTTATCAGAATCTATTCCTAATGAACGAGCTTTGGCTACCGAACATATAATTATCGCCCCCCCAAAATCAACAAAGGAATTCGCATTCATTGCTTTGGTGTACGGATAACCAACCATACGGTTATCCGCTGTCGGTTCCATAATCTCTTCAGCTGTCATCGGAGTTTGGACCCATGCATGCTCATTTGCCGCTGCTACCCTATTAAAGCCTTCCCATAAAGAAGAAATCCTCATGCGATGTTCATAATGAGTTTCTTTTCTATGAGCTCGGATTGCAGATTCAAACAGCGGATAAATCTGCGTGGGCATCAAGAAGCCTTTATCACGCTCGTGTTGAGAGGACATTGACACATTTTCGCCAAATCTTTCAGCTTTTTCTAAATCTACGCCAGACTTAGAGAGATCTTCACCTAGCTTCCTCAATTTGTTTTTGCTATANACCGCCTCTCCTCCAACGACCGCTGCTATTTCCATCTCACCTGCAGCGATCCTTTGACAGCAGTCGCTTACAGTAGCTTGCGGCATATTACCACCCATAGCTGTGAGGAAAGTCCTAGCATTTGATGAACCCACAGCATCAGCGATTAGGCGCCCGGGGTCAGGGTAACTCCACATGCCTCCAATCACTAAAAGTCTATCGATATCAGTTAATAGTTTTGGGGCACCAGCATCATCAGCTGCAAGCCTGAGCGCCTGTTCCATCAGAACATACTGTTCCTCCGCTAACGAGACATCTTCAAGTTGTTGCTTAAACTGCCCTACCCCAACAATNACTGGATTGCGGTCATCNAATCCCATTAGCTGACCAAATCATAAACAAAACGNACAAGATCNATTCCACCAGAAATAAGCATNGTATCAATTACAGAATCTTCCCATAGTGACAACTCATCCTTAATCTTGTCGGGAGGACCGATCAAAGAGATTGCTTCAACCATCTCTGTTGGCACAGAAGCGATCGCATCTTTTTTATTGCCGGCCAAGTATAGTTCTTGAATCTTTTCGCAAGACTCCTCATATCCCATTCGGGCAAACACGTCATAATGAAAATTCTGACCCTTTGCGCCCATCCCACCTGCGTAAAGGGCAATCATTGGCCTCATCAAATCGGCACATTGTTCAACATCCTCACCTGGGATCACTGTTACAGTACAAGCGACTTCGAAGTCGCCCCAACCATGCCGTCCTGCTGCATCAAAGCCTGATTGTAAAGCATTCTTATAGAAGTCATTATCTTTGGGAGCAAAGAACAGCGGTAACCATCCGTCACATATTTCTGCAGACAAGGCCACATTCTTCGGACCCTCAGCTGCTAGATATACCGGAATGTGATTCCGAAGAGGGTGCACAGTGGACTTTAGTGGCTTTCCTAATCCAGTCCCTTCAGGGAATGGCATAGAATAATGCTTCCCAGAGAATTCAACTGGTTCTTTTCTATCCACAATCGACCTAACGATTTCAACATATTCACGTGTTCTTTCCAACGGCCTTGGGTATGGTTGACCGTACCACCCCTCAACTACCTGAGGGCCGGAAGCACCTAATCCGAGAATAAATCTTCCGTTGCTTAGATGATCCATTGTGATTGCTGCCATTGCTGTTGCTGCCGGTGTTCTCGCTGACATCTGCATGATTGCCGTTCCTAATTTCACATTCTCAGTATGGGATCCCCACCAAGCCAAAGGGCTTAGCGCATCAGAGCCGTACGCCTCAGCTGTCCAAATATGTTCAAAACCTAATTTGTCGCATTCCTGCACAACTTCTTCCACTCCATCTGGCGGTCCAGAACTCCAATAACCTGTGTTGTATCCCAGTTTCATATGATCTCTCCTTGCTTATTTCAAATCTAGCCAATCCAATTGATATTCAAGCATTCTTAGACTATCAAGGTCCTCAGAAGTTAAAAAATTCACGACACGCCCAAACCCTCATTTAAGGAGAAATAAATGGCCGAAGAAACCCCGTTCACAGAAATTTCTATGCTTGTTCATACATACGCAGATGCAGTGGTTCATAGGAACGGAGCACAATGGTCATCTACTTGGCATGAAGACGCTGTTTGGGACCTGGGCGGAGGAAGATTAGTTGAGGGAATCGAGAATATAAAGGACCTATGGTACGGAGCAATGAAAGGATTTCATGCAACGATTCAAACGGTCCTAAACGGAGGGATAAATGTGGACCAATCGGGCACTAAAGCCTCTGGAAGATGGTACATACAGGAGCAAGTCGTTCGTGCAAATGGAGATAGAGGAATCTTACTTGCTCACTATGATGACGAATACATTAAAACTGCAGATGGTTGGAAATTTAGTCGTCGATTCCTCCAACCGCACTACTCAGGTCCCTATGATTTATCAGAAGAGTTTCAATGTTCGGCCGAGAAATTGAACGAACGTAATGTAGAAGGAGTCGATGTATGAAAGTNGACGGCGGTTTAGGGCTCACACCCAATATAGAAAAGATTGCGAAAGAGGCAAGNTCTCAAGAAGAGAGAGGCTATGACGGGATATGGACTGCAGAAACCAGCCATGATCCTTTTCTGCCTTTAACAATTGCTGCAGAACATACTCAAAACCTTGAATTAGGCACCAGTATCGCTGTTGCATTTGCTAGGAACCCTATGGTCCTCGCAAACATCGGTTGGGATCTCCAAGCTCTTAGCAAAGGCCGATTCAATTTAGGGTTAGGTAGTCAAATAAAACCTCATATCACCAAGCGTTTCAGTATGGAGTGGTCTAAACCAGCCGCTCGCATGCGTGAAATGATCTCGGCAATGAGGTCAATCTGGGATACTTGGATGACAGGCGAGAAACTCGAGTTTCGGGGTGATTTCTATACGCATACTTTAATGACACCCTTTTTTACTCCAGATAAAGGGGACCTAGGTGACTTCGGCCCTCCAAAAATTTATTTAGCTGGTGTAGGAGAATTAATGACTCAAGTAGCAGGTGAAGTATGCGATGGATTCATAGCTCATGGGTTCACTACTGAAAGGTATTTGCGGGAAGTAACATTACCCAATCTTGCCAAAGGGCGAGAAAAAGTCGGAAAATCTCTTGATGACTTTTCTATCTCAGGACCTTTCTTCGTAGTAACTGGACAGAATGAAGANGAGATGCANTTTGCTGAAAGCGCAACACGTCAGCAAATTGCCTTTTANGGNTCNACTCCGGCATANAAAGGAGTTCTTGAACTCCACGGTTGGGAGGGACTTCAGGATGAACTTAACCAACTCTCTAAACAAGGTAAATGGGTAGAGATGGGGACTCTCATAGACGATGAAATTCTGAATACCTTCGCAGTTGTAGCGGAACCAGACAAAGTTGCCCCAGAACTCGGCCGTCGTTTCGGAGACGTAATTGATCGCTTGAGCTTCTACGCTCCTGGACAATCAAATGCAGAACAATGGCGAGGAGTTATGGAAGCTCTAAAAAGCGTCTAACATTTCATCATGGCTTTAATTCCGAATTCTGTACAAGAGATTACTGTTGATTGGCTTAACTCCGTACTCCCTGAAGGGATGAACGGAGTAAGAGATATGCATTGGGAGGACTTAGGAGAAGGCGTTGGCATTTTAGGCGAAGTCAGCAGATTACATTTGACCTATGATGAAAGCTCCGACGGACCAAAAACTATTATTGCAAAGTGCCAGTCCCCAGCCCCAGAGAATATTTTCCTCTGCCAAGTAATGGGATTTTACTTTCGCGAGGTTAACTTCTATCAAAAGCTCACCGACACGCTTCCAGTAAAAGTCCCAGAGTGCTACTACTCAGATATTTCAGACGATGGCATACCTTTTGTGCTCCTCATTGAAGAAATTTCAGATATCACGATTCTTGATCAGATAAATGGAGCTGATGTCGACTCCACTAAAAAAGTTTTTTCTGAGTTAGCAAAACTTCATGCGTACTATTGGGAATCAGAAAAGCTATATGCGCTCGATTGGTTGCCACCAATGAATAATGACATGTACAAAGGCTCTTCAGCACTGGCAGCGGAAAAGCTTCCCTCATTCAAAGAAAATTGGGGCGAAATCGTAGATTCTGATGTCCTTAATGCTGTAGAGAAATTTATACCCAACTACGGCTCTTTCCTTGACTGGGCAGTTTCTCAAGGTAACCAAACATTTACTCACACAGATTGTAGATGCGAGAACTATTTGTTTGGTCCAGAGTCAGAGATAACCATGATTGATTTTCAACTGGCTACGCGATTCTGGGGGGTGTGGGATATTTCAAATTGGTTGAGTGCTTCTTTGACAGTAGAAATGAGGCGCTCGCACGAAAATGAACTAGTTGATCATTATTACAAAGAATTAGTGAACAATGGGGTTGAGAATTATTCTTTAGATCAATGCTGGAGCGACTTAAAAGCCTGCCTAATGATGCAGACATTTAGTCAAGTGATCGTAAGCGACCTTGATGGTTCAAACGAGAGAGGCAATGAATTACTTGGTCAATTTATCATAAGGACTTTCACAGCAGCTCAGGACCATGAACTGCCATCTTTTATAGAGTCACTCGACTTCTGATGGCGAGAATTTTAATAACAAATGATGATGGGGTCTCATCCCAAGGGTTGCACGCAGTTGCAATTGCGCTTCATAATGCTGGACATGACGTCTTGGCAGTGGCGCCATCTGGCGAGAGGTCAGGCTGGGGCGCGGGCGTAGGGACTCTAGATGATGGTGCTGAATTCAGCGTTGAACAATTCTCCATACCAGGCTACGAAGAGATTGCTGCATGGGGAGTCGATGGCCCGCCCGCATTCTGTGTGTTGACTGCGATGCTGGAAACGTTTGGGGAAAAACCGGAATTGGTCATCTCTGGAAGTAACGATGGGGCAAATTGTGGCAGAGGTATTTTGCATTCTGGAACAGTCGGTGGGGCGATGATTGCACAAAATTTTGGGATCTCAGGGATTGCCCTCAGCCAAAAGCGAACGGAACGAGAAATGCTATGGAANACAAGTGGTTTGGTAGCAGTAGCAGCAGCGAATTGGATACTNGATGCNCCGAGNAAAACAGTTCTGAACATAAATATTCCAAATGAAACCATAGAAGAAATCAAAGGGGCCCGATTGGCACGGATTGCTGCCTTTGGAACTACCAAAACTTCGTTAACGGGAACTACACCCGGAAATTTACAAATCAAAGTCAGTCCTAGAGATGTTAAGTTAAGCCCAGATACTGACACTGCTCTAGTTGATGAAGGNTACATTACTATCACAAGTTTAGTTGGGTATCGCTCTGAAAACGATCAATGTAACGGTGCAGCAGCGTCAATCGAAAACTACCGAAATCTATCAAGCTGAGGAGACGCAATGGAAAGAATGATCTTTGAAGAGGACCATGAGCTTTTTAGGAACACGTTTAAGCAATTTGTTGANAAGGAGATGGTCCCTTTCAATGAAACATGGGAGAAGAATGGGATAGTCGATAGAGAGTTATTCGAAAAAGCAGGAGAGANTGGATTTCTTGGTATAGANCTTCCTCAAAAATACGGAGGGGGAGGAATCAATGACTACAGGTTTAATCAGATTATGGGTGAGGAATTCGACCTTGCCGGAGTAGCAACAGCTGGCTCTGGAATTGGATTACACAATGACATATGCGTTCCGTACTTTAAGGAGTATTGCAACGAAGAGCAAAAACAGCGCTGGATGCCTGGCATAACGAAGGGATCCCTCATAACAGCGATTGCAATGAGCGAACCAGGTACCGGTTCAGATCTGGCCTCCATTNCAACNACCGCAATTAAAGACGGAGAGTCATACGTATTGAATGGAGCAAAGACCTTCATTTCAAATGGAATTAACAGCGATCTTGTCATTGTTGCAGCTAAAACTCAGCCGGATTCAAAACATAGNGGCATATCTCTGCTCATTGTTGAAAGAGGTATGGAGGGTTTTGAGCGCGGGAGGAATCTCAAAAAAGCAGGAAGACATAGCCAAGACACAGCAGAGCTCTTCTTTTCAGATGTCCGAATACCAGCTGAAAATTTATTGGGCGAAGAGAATAAAGGCTTTTATTATATGATGTTTAACTTGCCTCAAGAGCGCCTCAATATTGCGATATCTGCGGTTGCAGGAACACAATATGCATTCGACTTAACCCTTGAATATGTAAAAGAAAGAAAGGCCTTCGGTAAAACGATAGGTTCTTTCCAAAATTCACGTTTCAAGATGGCAGAAATTGCAACTGAACTCCAGTTTGCGTGGGCCTTTATCGATAAGTGCTCTCTTGCTCTCACACGAGGAGAGCTCACTGCGGAAGAGGCAGCAATGGCGAAATGGTGGACTACAGAACTCCAAAAGCGAGCTATCGATCAATGCCTACAACTACATGGAGGATACGGATATATGGATGAGTATCCAATTTCGCGTCTATGGCGAGATGGACGAGTCCAAAGCATCTACGGCGGAACAACTGAAATAATGAAAGAGATAATCGGTCGGAACCTAGGGCTGTAACTATTCTGTGAAGAAACCACCATCAGGGTGAAGCATCTCACCCGTGAAATAACTTGCTTCGTCACTACACAGGAAAAGGGCTGCATTTGCAATATCAACAGGCTCTCCTCTTCTACCCAAAGGAATCATGTCATTGAACGCGTCCGTCTCACTTTCATCCATTAAGTCGATAATTGCTGTCATATGGGTCTTGATAAATCCTGGACCAATACTGTTTACGCGAATCCCTACGGGCCCAAGCATCCGAGCAACCTTCTTTGTTAGCATCCAAACACCCGCTTTTGAAACGGTATAGGCAACTGGACCAGCATCGGGATGCTTCGCTGCGATGCTAGCGATAGTAACAATAGATCCCTGCGTTCCGGACTCAAGCATTTGTGCTGCGCATGATTGCATCCCTAATAAAGTTCCCTTTAAATTAACATTCAATACCTTGTCAAAAGAGTCTGGATCTGACTCAACAAATTCCCACCCTGGTCTCTCAAGATAAGTGGCACGATTCTCAACTATATTTTTGATATCAGGTTCAATATCGCCTGAAACATAATTAGCATGACTTATCCCTGCAGCAGTCACGAGACAATCTAAGCCACCGAATTCTGAAACTGCAAGCTCAGCCATAGCATCATTGTCGGCACCACTAGTCACATCTACTGAAACTGATTTTGCTTTACCCCCATTATCTAGGATTATCTGTGCTGTCTCGTTTGCCTTATCAAGTTGAATATCTGCAGCTATCACCGAAGACCCTTCTTCCGCAAAACGCAACGCTGTAGCACGGCCTATTCCATTCCCAGCCCCAGTCACGACTGTCACCTTGCCTTGTAAACGACCTTCCATTAGCTCCCCTTTCGGATTTCTTCCATTACATCAAACAACACTGATTTGAACAAAAGCGCCCTGACATACTTCACTATCGGTTGAATATCCGTCAACTAATTAGACAAAGGAAATACTAGATTGCGCGTTTACAGGGTAACTTTGAAACTATGAAGGGTAAAAAAATTATCACGGTCTTAGAAGAACAGGACGAATTTCCCCATAAACCAGATGAAGTTTCAAACTACAACGAATCAATGTACCTAAATACATTTGACCTAGATCAAGAAATCGGTGGCTGGTTTAGACTCGGAAATCGTGTAAACGAAGGTTACGCCGAGATGACCGTCTGCCTATATCTTCCAGATGGCCGTGTCGGCTTCATGTACGACAGACCCGAGATCACAACAAACATGGAAATGAAGGCCGGAGGACTTGAAATCACTGTCCTTGAGCCATTTAAATCCTTGAATGTTTCATACAATGGCAAAGTTTGTTTACTAGATCAACCAAAGGAAATGGCAGATCCCAAAAGTGCCTTCAGGAACAACCCTATTATTGAATGCACTGTTGACCTTTCTTGGGCTGGTGTTTCACCAATGTTTGGCGGTAAACCTACCTATGAAGACGGCACGGAAGTAGCGCAAGACAGCACTAAAAGTTTTGCAAAGGCACATTATGAACAACACGGCAAAATGTCAGGAACCTTTTCAGTAGGCAAAGAAATATTTCGAATAGACGGACTGGGTTTGCGGGATAAATCATGGGGAGCTAGATATTGGCAGTCGATTAATTGGTACAGATGGTTACCAATGATTTTTTCGGAAGATTTCGCAATGATGTTGTCGGTAATCTCTCGAGACGAAAAAAGCAAAACAGTAAAGGCCTCCGGAATGGTGCTCGAAGGAAACGAGTACAAGCTAATACAAGACTGCAATGTTGAATCAAAATGGGATGAAAACGGTTATCAAACTGGAATGGAATGTTGGGCGGTTACTTCGGAAGGAAACGAATATCACATAACGGGGGAAGTCCTATCGCTCATCCCTCTTCGTAATCGACGAAAATCACCCGAAGGGGTAGAGCTCCAAACTCGAATAACTGAAGCCATGACTCGATATTCATGTAATGGGCAAATAGGCATGGGAATGAGCGAATACCTAGATCAGATAATTGATGGAAAACCAACTGGAGTTTCCAATAATGAGCAATAGCGCTGTTTTCGGAAGCAATTGGCTTGAATCACAGCTAACGAAAAGCCTAGGACCTTCAGAAGTTTCTAATTTAGTTAGATTGTCCGGAGGAGCAAACCGAGAAACCTGGAGTTTCAATGCGAAAGCACAGGAAAGTCACCACTCTTTAATTATGCAAATAGATCGAGACGGGATGGACCGGTTAAACGGAACTTGCGAGCGCGAGTCACGAATTCTTCGAATAGCAAAACAAAATGGGGTTCCCGTACCGACGGTAATTCTATCTGGGCACTCTGACGGCCCCGGAAGCAGAAGCTTCAGCATCACGGAAAGGATGGAAGGTGAGACGATAGCAAGAAAAATTCTTCGCGATACAGAATGGCAAAAAGCAAGAGAAAATCTCTTACAGGATATGGCCAAAGCACTGGCAGCTATCCACAAAATAGATAAAAATCAGTTTGAAGAAATAGAGCTTAATGACATAAGGGACCCCTTAACTTCATTGAGATCAATCTACTTAGCATTAGAGGACCCACATCCGACTTTTGATTACGCTTTTAGATGGCTTGAAGCTAATCAACCTGAAATATCTGAATCAACCTTTGTCCACGGGGACTTTAGACTAGGCAACCTCCTAATCGATACGTCGGGATTAAATGCTGTACTTGATTGGGAAATAGCTCAATTTGGCGATCCAATGCAAGATCTGGGTTGGATGTGTGTCCGTGCTTGGAGATTCGGTCATCATCAGCCGGTAGCTGGAATAGGTTCATATGAAGGACTGCTTGAAAGCTACGCCCTCGAGAGTGGAAAAGACATTTCAGAAGCGACGCTTATATGGTGGGTAATCTTCGGAACTTTACGGTGGGGAATCATATGCCTACAGATGGGAGGCGATTTCCGAAAAGGAAGGACCAACTCACTCGAAATCGCAGCAATCGGAAGACGAGTAGCTGAGAACGAATACGATCTATTACAGGCAATCGGAGAGTCAATGAAATGAATGATATAGACATGTCAGATTGGGGCCTGCCCGCCCGAACGAATCACCCATATGACGCTCCTTCAGCAATAGAACTTATTCAAGCAGTTGAAGACTGTATAACAGACGAGATTATGCCTGGGTCAAATGGAGCCAATAAGTGGAAACTACGAATCGCTGCAAACGCTTTGAAGATTGCAATAAGAGAAATCCAGGAGGGAAATTCTCATAAAGATGATCTACAAACCATATTTAATGACCTTGATGCTGTTGATGCGACCGACCTCTCCAAAAAAATCCAAGCAGGCAACTATGACGACAAGTTTGAAATACTCCATGAGAAACTGCTGGCCATTGTGACAATGAAATTAGATGTCTCTAACCCTGGCTATTTTATAGAAAAGTAAGACCCGCTGACATAATCAGATATTCGTTGACCAATTAAGCTTTTACATAGATACAATCCTGATTGGGGAAGTTCTAGAAGGAACAATGGCAAAAATAGCTGTAATCGGAGCAGGTTATGTAGGTCTCACCACTGGTGCTTGCCTAGCCTCTCTTGGACACGATGTGGTAGTAGCTGACAACGATAACGACCGCGTTAACAGTTTAAAAATAGGCGAGATCCCTTTCTTCGAGCCAGGTCTTAAGGAA
>PAWI01000007.1 GCA_002713485.1 Acidimicrobiaceae bacterium | reverse complement strand
GCTGATGCCGCAAATCAGATTCTTGAACTCATGAGTCAGGTTGATGAGTATATTCCTCTCCCTGATCGTGATGTTGATAAGCCATTCCTAATGCCAATTGAAGATGTCTTCTCCATCACAGGTCGAGGAACTGTTGTGACAGGAAAAGTTGAGGCAGGCAAAGTACACACAGGTGATGAAATTGAAATCATCGGTATTAAAGAAACCCAGACAACAACCTGTACAGGGGTTGAAATGTTCCGAAAACTTCTTGATGAAGGACAGGCTGGAGACAACATCGGTGCTCTTCTTCGAGGGATTGATAAGGAAGAAGTAAGCCGTGGTCAAGTTCTTGCCGCACCTGGAAGCATCACGCCTCATACTAAATTTGAAGCAGAAGTTTATGTACTATCAAAAGAAGAAGGAGGCCGACATAAGCCATTCTTCTCAAATTACCGACCACAATTTTATTTCCGGACCACTGACGTAACTGGAACTATCAATCTTCCAGATGGAACTGAAATGTGTATGCCAGGGGATAACACCAAGATGCACGTTGAACTAATAGCACCGATAGCTATGGACGAAGGCCTTCGCTTTGCTATTCGTGAAGGCGGTCGAACTGTTGGCGCTGGTGCGGTCACGAAGATTGTCGAATAGGTTTCTACCTCATGGCAACAGGACAAAAAATTAGAATACGATTAAAAGCCTACGACCATGAGGTTATAGATCAATCAACCCGAAAAATAGTTGAGACGGTGAAAAGAACGGATGCAAACATTCGTGGACCAATCCCACTACCAACTGATAAGCATAGGTTTACTGTGATTCGCTCACCTCATAAATACAAGGACTCAAGAGAACACTTTGAGATGCGCATCCATAAACGTCTACTTGATATTCTCAATCCTTCTGCGAAGACCGTAGATTCTCTTCAGAGGTTAGATCTTCCTGCGGGTGTTGATATCGAAATAAAGATCCAGCAGTCATAGGAACCGCTCCTTTTATAGATCAGTTCGCATAATAATCACCAAATAAACAACATTTAAGGTTATGTGTTGGTCCCAAGCGCATATCTAGATATGCTTGAACGCCGTGCGATAAAGAAGTTTCGCATGTCTGAGAAAGCCATAAAAAATCATGGAACTACTCAGCGCAGAACATCGGTATGAAAAAATTACTGAAAGAAGTATAGGAAAGACTGAGGATTCCTCATGGCAGGAAAAGCGATCGTCGCAAAAAAAATCGGTATGACACAAGTTTGGAATGAAGAGAATCGCGTGATACCAGTAACTGTCCTTGAAGTGAGTCCTTGCCGAATTGTTCAAATAAAAACACCTGAGAATGACGGATACAGCGCAGTTCAAGTTACCCAAGGTGAGGTCGCTGAGAAAAACCTTAATCAACCACAAATAGGGCATTTCGATAAGGCAGGAGTCACAGCTGGAAGAAGACTTGTTGAGTTACGAATTGATGACACAAATGGATATGAAATAGGGCAAGAAATTTCAGTTGATATCTTTTCCGAAGGTGATGTAGTTGATGTGTCATCTGTAAGTAAGGGTAAAGGCTTTGCTGGAGTAATGAAGCGACATGGCTTCGCAGGACAAAGAGCCAGTCATGGTGCTCATAAAGTGCATAGGAAACCAGGGGCTATTGGACAATGTGCAACTCCTTCAAGAGTATTTCAAGGAAAGAAAATGCCAGGGCGGATGGGAGCCCAAAAAACAACGATTATGAATCTAAAGGTCGTGAAGGCTGATCCAGAATCAGAAATCCTGCTTATCAAAGGCTCAGTACCCGGCCCCAAAGGTGCAACAGTTATAGTCCGAAATGCTGTCAAAATCCCTATGTCTATTTCAGGTGATTCACAATGAGCAAAGTCGATATAAAAAAATCCGATGGTGAAAAGGCTGGGACAATTGAACTTGATGAACAAATTTTTGGCATCGAGCCAAATGTGGCCGTTATGCATCAAGTAGTTAATGCTCAACTCGCCGCAAAGCGTGCAGGCACGCATAATACTAAAACCAGAGCAGAAGTTCGTGGAGGTGGAGCAAAGCCATGGAAACAAAAGGGTACTGGGCGAGCTAGAGCTGGTTCATCAAGGATCCCTCACTGGCGTGGCGGCGGAATAGCCCTTGGACCCAAGCCAAGAGACTACTCCCAGAGAACTCCAAAAAAAATGAAAAAACTGGCTCTTCGTTCGGCTCTCTCAGATAGAGCAACATCAAATAACGTATTTGTCGTTGAGTCTTGGGATTTCGAAACTCCTAATACAAAAGCAGCGAAGCTTGCACTTGAAGCTATTGGCGCAGAGGGAAAAGTATTGGTAGTTGTGGATACTCAAGATTCAAACACTCACAAGAGCTTCAGAAATCTAGGTCATGTGAACGTTCTATCAGCAGACCAACTTAATGTATTTGACATTCTCGTCAGTGATTCCGTTGTATTCACTAAAAGCAGTCTTCCCTCAATTGAAGTTGAAGATGTTTCTGCAGCCAAAGCTTCTCAAAGCACGGGAGAGGATGAATAGCTATGGATGAAAGGGACATAATACGAAAACCGATTGTCAGTGAAAAATCTTATGTTCTGATTGAAGAGAATGTGTACACATTTGAAGTTCACCCTGATGCTACTAAGCCACAAATACGTGAAGCAGTTGAGCAGATTTTTGGGGTCAGAGTAACAAAAGTCAACACTCTCAATAGAAAAGGAAAACGTAAGCGAAATCGTAAAAACTTCTCATACGGGAAGCGCGCTGACCAGAAGAGGGCACTCGTTACTGTCGCTGATGGCGACTCTATTGAGTTGTTTGATGTTTAGGGAGAAAAGTGGCTATTAGAAGACGAAAACCAACAAGTCCAGGTAGAAGATTCCAAACACAAGCTGACTTTTCAGAATTAACACGCACCTCACCTGAGAAATCCTTAACCTCCAGTAAGCCTAAGACTGGCGGCCGAAACAATTATGGAAGAAAAACCTCTCGTCATAGAGGCGGTGGACACAAACAGTTATATCGACAAATTGACTTCAGACGCGATAAAACAGGGGTTCCTGCAACTGTTGCTTCTATTGAATATGATCCGAACCGGACATGTAGAATCGCATTGCTTCACTACCATGACGGAGAGAAACGGTACATTCTTGCTCCGAACACTTTATCGGTGGGTGAAATACTTCAATCTGGTCAAGGATCAGAGATACGCGTCGGTAATGCACTTCCCCTTAGGTACATTCCCGTAGGTACTGTCGTGCACAACATTGAATTACGCCCCGGAGGTGGAGGAAAGCTGGCTCGAAGTGCAGGGTCAAGTGTCCAATTAGTAGCTAAAGAAGGTAACTATGCCACTCTCCGGCTTCCAAGTACTGAAATGAGAAGAGTTCCAATTGATGCCATGGCTACCGTCGGATCTGTAGGAAATTCAGAACATGAATTAATCAAGATAGGAAAAGCTGGTAGAAACCGGTGGAAAGGGAAGAGACCTCAAACCCGCGGTGTTGCTATGAACCCAGTTGATCACCCTCATGGTGGTGGAGAAGGTAAAACCTCCGGCGGTAGACACCCAGTGTCACCCTGGGGTAAGCCAGAGTCTCGAACGCGAAGCAAGAAAAAACAATCTCAAAAACTAATAGTACGTCGTCGCCGAACAAGAGGCTCACGCCGGTAAAGGAATAAATATGCCAAGAAGCCTAAAAAAAGGACCATTTGTTGATTCTCACCTACTTAAAAAGATTGATGCATTGAATGCTTCAGGATCNAAAGAGGTCATTAAGACATGGTCTCGGCGCTCAACAATAATNCCTGACATGATCGGGCATACAGTAGCAGTTCATGACGGTCGCAAGCATGTGCCGGTCTACATAACTGAAACAATGGTCGGCCACAAACTCGGTGAATTNGCTCCTACCCGTACATTCAAATTTCATGCNGGGCAGGAAAGAGGGGTTCGCTAGTCATGGCTGGTACTAAAACTAACGAAAGGCCAGGAACCCGTGCGCAAGTTAANTACGTGCGTTCTTCTGCCTATAAAGTTCGGGAGGTGTTAAACCTCATTAGAGGGAAATCATTTTTNGAAGCTACTGATATNCTCTCCTTCTCTGAGCGTCGAATAAGCGACACTGTNCTCAAATGTTTAAACTCGGCTGCTGCNAATGCAGAAAATAANGACAACATTTCAGTTGAAGAATTATATNTTTCAGCTTGTTATGCAGATGAGGGTCCAACCTTGAAGAGNTGGAGACCCAGAGCTCGAGGTAGAGCAACCAGAATCAGNAAGCGGACAAGNCACATCACGTTAATTTTGGGAAGGTACACACCNGANGAATTAGCTGAAATGCGAGAACGGGCAGAGTTGAAAGGCTCTAGAACTCAACAAAGTGCTACGGAGTCAAGGAAGAGGCGAGTAGCNAAATCTAAAGAATCAGACCTTCAAGAAGAACNTAANGATGAAANACCTGAACAGGAAGAAGAANCNGAAGAAACAANAGTAAATGAANATTCAGCTACAGACGTCAAAGAAGATGCCCCNTCAGTTGAGGATGCNAGTGATAACGCAGANGAAGCTCCTTATGGAACTGGTTCAGCCTCTCCGCTTGAAGACGGGTCAGCTCCTAGCGCGGATTTTGTGATTAANGGAAAGGTTTCTACCAAGATATATCACCCTGAAGANTCNTCTTTCTTCGGNAGAACAAAAGCTGATGTTTGGTTCACAGATGCAGAANCTGCAGAGGCAGCAGGGTTNAGGCTCCCCAGCAGTATGCAAAAGGATCAAGANGCTGAGGAAACTAAAGTCGATCAAAATCAAAATGATAATGGGGAGAGCGAATAATGGGGCAGAAAGTTAATCCATATGGTTTTCGTTTAGGCGTNACAACAGACTGGAAATCAAGATGGTTTGCTGATAGAGAATATGCAGATTTCGTTATTGAAGACTGGGAAATTCGTAATTTTATTATGACTGAATTACCTCATGCTGCAATATCGAGAGTAGAAGTTGAAAGGACCAGAGACCGCTTACGAATTGATGTTCATACCGCTCGTCCTGGAATCGTTATCGGACGAAAAGGAGCTGAAGCGGACCGATTACGAGCTGGGCTTACCAAGATCACCGGTAACCAGAAAGTTCAGTTNAACATTCAAGAAATTAAACAACCTGAACTAGATGCTGCACTNATCGCTCAGGGNGTTGCCGATCAGCTTGCTGGAAGAGTGGCTTTCAGACGAGCAATGAAGAGAGCAGTCCAAAATGCNCAGAAAGCTGGAGCCCTNGGAATACGGGTACAGTGTTCGGGTCGCCTNGGGGGTGCAGAAATGTCANGNTCAGAGTGGTACCGAGAGGGNCGGGTNCCCCTTCACACACTACGAGCTGATATAGATTATGGATTTAGAGAAGCNCATACAACCTATGGAAGAATAGGAGTCAAGGTTTGGATATATCGNGGTGANATTCTTCCTTATAAGGTTCAANTNGAAGATAANATTGANCGNGAAGCAGCTATGGCTGCTGGAGAAACCTCAGGACCAAGCCANGGGAAACAGGTAGTCTCTTCTTCCGCNGCAAGAAANAAANCTGCATCNGATAAAGANGAAACNGAGGNAGAGGAACTTGTNCCNCTCGTCCAAGAAGCAGATCCTGAGTTTGAAAAACTCCTTGATGAAGAGGAACAAATAGCAAAGTTAACAAACTCTAAAAATCAAACACCAATCTTTAGACCGGGAGAAGCTGACTAATGTTAATGCCGAGAAAAGTAGCTCACCGAAAACACCACAGAGGGCGAATGAAAGGTAACGCCAAAGGAGGNAATGAGGTTTCCTTTGGAGATTTTGGCATCCAAGCTTTAGAGCCAGGATGGATTACCGCACGCCAAATCGAAGCTGCTCGTATTGCCATGACACGGCATATTCGTCGTGGTGGCAAGGTTTGGATAAATGTATTTCCAGACAAGCCAGTTACAGAAAAGCCTGCTGAAACCCGAATGGGTTCCGGAAAAGGAAATGTNGANCGGTGGGTNGCGGTNGTTCGTCCAGGCCGAGTTTTGTTTGAACTCTCNTATCCNGATGAANAGATAGCTAGAGAAGCTATAAGNCGAGCAATCCAAAAGCTTCCAATNAAGGCAAAATTCGTCAGTAGAAAGGAAGGTTTCTAATGGCTAAGAACTTTAATGAAAANAGTGACGGAGATCTNTTAGAAGCACTAAATGATTCGAAAGAGGAGCTATTCAATCTCNGATTTCAGTTAGTTACAGGACAGCTTGACAATTACAGCAGAATAAAAGAAGTCAAAAAAGATGTAGCACGCGCAATGACCGAACTTCGAGCGCGAGAAATTGCAGCAGCGGAAGCATTGGAGANNAACAATGAGTGAACAAACAGAACAACGTCCAAACCCTCGAAAAGTTCGCGAAGGGCTTGTCGTTTCNACTTCAATGGATAAAACAGCAGTTGTTGCCATTGTGGATAGAGTCCGGCATCGTCGTTATAACAAAACAGTACAGAGAACGAAGAAATTATTCGTTCACGATTCTGAAAATGACCTCAATGTTGGGGACCGAGTACGTATTCAAGAAACACGTCCTCTATCAAAGAAAAAACGATGGNGGATTGTAGAAATTTTGGAGCGTGCCCGATGATACAACAAGAATCACGTCTTAAAATTGCNGATAATTCTGGGGCAAAAGAAGTTTTGGTAATCAAAGTNCTTGGCGGCTCNAAAAGACGTTACGGAACCATTGGTGATGTTTTTGTTGCCACAGTTAAGGANGCAATACCTGGCGCTCAAGTTAAAAAAGGTGACGTCGTAAAGTGCGTTGTTGTCCGAACTAAAAAGGAAACTAGAAGAATAGATGGTTCTTACATACGCTTTGACGAAAATGCAGCAGTCTTGATAAATGAAGCTCGACAGCCAAGGGGTACTCGCATATTTGGACCTGTGGGTAGAGAGCTGAGAGACAAACAATTCATGAGAATAGTCTCGCTTGCTCCGGAGGTTTTATAAATGAAGATACGTAAAGGCGACAAAGTTGTCGTACTAGCAGGAAAAGATAGAGGAAAAGAAGGAGAGGTAGCATTTCTCTACCCTAAGGAAGGGAAATTAATCGTAACAGGTGTGAATATTTCAAAGAAACATCAAAGACCAACTCGAGAAACTATGCAAGGTGGCATTATCGATAAAGAAATGCCNCTTGATATTTCAAATGTGGCGATCATTAGTCCTGAAGACGGAAAACCTACTCGGGTCGGCTATCGATTTGATAGCAACGGTACGAAGGTAAGGNTATGTAAGCGAACGGGAGCAGACCTCTAATGTCAANATCACTAGTTCCGCGACTTAAAGATCAATACAAACACGAGATCCGGATGAAACTTAAAGAAGAACTCGGAAAATCAAATATTATGGAAGTCCCGCAGATAACGAAAATTGTTGTCAACATGGGAGTTGGGGAAGCTGTAACTAGATCATCCCTTCTAGAAGGCGCAATTTCTGACCTCAGTGTCATAACAGGACAAAAGCCGATGCTAACACGTGCGAAGAAATCCATAGCTGGTTTCAAATTACGTGAAGGAAACGCTATAGGNGCAAAGGTGACTTTGCGAGGTGACAGAATGTATGAATTCCTTGATCGTCTAATAAATCTTGCTATNCCAAGGGTTAGAGANTTTCGCGGGCTCTCTCCNANGTCATTNGATGGAAANGGGAACTACACATTTGGTGTAACTGAGCAACTCATTTTCCCCGAAATTGACTATGACAAAATTGATGCCACTCGAGGCATGGATATAACAATCGTTACTACAGCTAAGAATGATCAAGAAGGCAAAGCGCTTCTAGATTCGTTCTCGTTCCCATTTAGAGTAGAAGGACAAAATTAAATATGGCGAAGAAAGCTCTTGTAAATAAACAGAAAAAGACGCCCAAATATAAAGTTCGGGCATACACACGTTGCAGACGCTGTGGGCGTCCACGTTCGGTTTACCGGAAATTTGGCTTATGTAGGGTATGTCTTAGAGAACTTGCTCATGCAGGTGACTTACCAGGTGTTACAAAGGCCAGCTGGTAGGAGGTGATTGGCAAATGACTATGACAGATCCAGTAGCAGATATGCTGACCAGAATTCGTAANGCGAATACAGCCATGCATGACGATGTAGCGATGCCTTCGTCTAAATTAAAGGAATCTTTGGCGACCCTTCTTCACAAGGAAGGTTATATTAATGCTTTCAACGTTTCTGAAAATCAAGAGACGCCTGGGAAGACCCTTACNATCGAAATGAAATACTCTCCNTCAAGGGCACGTGTAATCTCTGGAATCAAAAGAGTGTCNAAACCAGGNNTGAGGGTTTATTCCAAATCAAATGAAATCCCCAGAGTANTAGGNGGATTAGGAGTTGCAATAGTGTCAACCAGCCAAGGGCTCATGAGCGATAGAGAAGCACGGAAGCGTCGTATGGGCGGCGAAATTCTATGCTACGTCTGGTAAAGAAGGAAATATGTCACGTATAGGAAAGACTCCAATCGAAATTAAAGCAGGCGTTGAGGTATCAATTGCCGATAGCTCCATTGAAATTAAAGGACCTAAGGGGACATTAACCCAGAGTATTCCAGAAGGAATTTCAGTTGAAAGAGATGATGAAACTCTTCAAGTCATCCGAGAAAATGACCTGCGAGAGACAAAGGCCTTGCACGGTTTGGTTAGATCTTTAATAAATAATATGGTCACTGGTGTAACAGATGGATACCAAAAACAATTAGAACTTGTAGGAGTTGGGTATAGGGCCCAGTCAAAGGGAAGCAACGCTCTTGAACTCCAATTGGGCTTTTCTCACCCTGTTAAATATGATGCGCCTGATGGGATAACACTAGATGTCCCATCTCAGACTGAAATAAATATCAGCGGCATTGATAAGCAGGTCGTAGGTCAAGTCGCAGCTGATATAAGAGCGCTCAAGAAACCAGAACCGTACAAAGGTAAAGGAATACGGTACGTAGGCGAGCACATTATTCGCAAAGCCGGAAAAACAGCAAAGTAGGACGAAATTATGGTTAACGCAGCAAAGCAAAAACGAGACGGTCGAATCAGGCGACATAATCGCCTTAGAAGAAAGATTCACGGAACCAGTTCAAGACCACGACTTGCCGTTTTTAGATCCAACAGACACATTTCCGCTCAAATTATTGATGATGCTAAGGGCAATACCATTGTTTCCGCATCTAGCCTCGAACCAGAACTAAGGTCGGGGAATACAGGCTCTAAAGAAGCGGCTACTAAAGTTGGGGAACTTATTGGTGAACGCGCTAAATCCGCTGGGATTACAACCATCGTCTTTGACAGAGGTGGATTACAGTATCACGGAAGAGTTGCAGCGGTAGCTGAAGCAGCACGAGAATCAGGATTGGAATTCTAATGGAAATGAACGAAGAAAAAGCCCCAGGTGAATTAAGAGATTCACGGGTAATCCACATTAATCGAGTTGCAAAAGTGGTAAAAGGAGGTCGAAGGTTCTCCTTTACAGCACTTGTTGTTATCGGAGATGGCGAAGGTCGCGTCGGGCTTGGTTATGGAAAAGCGAAAGAAGTACCGCTGGCTATCCAAAAAGGAACGGAGGAAGCAAAGCGCAACCTTTTCCGCGTTCCCATGGCTGGGTCAACCGTTACCCATCCAATAATCGGAGAGAATGGCGCTGGACGCGTAATGCTGAAACCAGCAGCTCCTGGTACAGGTGTTATAGCAGGTGGCGCAGCCCGAATAATCTTAGAAGAAGCTGGAATTAGAGATGTGCTATGCAAGTCATTAGGTTCTCCCAATCACATTAACGTTGCACGAGCGACGATAGATGGTTTACGAAATCTTCAAAGACCAGATAAAATTGCAAGTTTGCGCGGTCTTGCAGCCGAAGAGTTTGTGCCAGGAGGAATGCTNGCTGCATATAAAGAGTCCGAACGAACAGTTCGAGAACTGGACAAGGGATAATATGNCACTCAAAGTAACTCAAATTCGCTCAGCAATTGGTACAAAACCAAAACAAAGGGGAACCCTCCGTGCTTTGGGATTAGGGAAAATAGGAAAAACTCACATTTTGCCTGACAAGCCTGAGATCCGTGGAATGATCAATACGGTTCCACATCTAATTGAAGTTGAAGAANTTTCATAAGAATATTTTGAGAGGAATATGATGAAAATCCATGATTTGCAGCCACCGGAAGGATCTAATAGAAGATCCAAACGCGTAGCGAGAGGAATCGGCGGTAAGGGCGGGAAAACAGCCGGAAGAGGATCAAAAGGCCAGCGCGCTCGAAACACTGTAAGAGTAGGATTCGAAGGTGGGCAGAATCCACTTCATCTTAGGCTGCCNAAATTACGCGGATTCAATAACCCATTCCGAGTTGAATANCAGGTCGTTAATCTAGATACAATTTCTGAGACTGGTATGANAGAAGTGACTCCAGATTCTTTGTATGAGAAGGGATTAGTCAGNAAAAATTCCCTCGTAAAGATCCTTGGACGCGGAGAACTCTCAACAAAAGTAGATGTTTCGGCCCACGCCTTCTCAAAGTCTGCNGAGGAAAGTATTACATCAGCGGGTGGATCAGTAACAATCCTGCCAAAACCTTGGGGAGATGGTCGTCCTCCTGCTAAGGGGAACGCATTAACCAACAGATGAGACAGAATTCTTAATCAGCTAGGATAAATATATGGCAGCCAGTATCTTAAACATGTTCCGAGTTGAAGACTTACGAAATAAAGTCTTATTTACACTTGGGATGCTCGCCTTATATCGAGTTGGATGTTTTGTCCCTGCTCCTGGGATAGATATTGACGCTATTCAACTTCTAAAGGAGACGACGGACGAAAATGGTGGAGCTTTGGCCTTTCTTAGGCTCTTTTCCGGAGGTGCCTTAACACAATTCGCTATTTTTGCACTCGGAATAATGCCCTACATCACGGCGTCTATTATCATGCAAATTCTTGGTGTTGTTATTCCTCGGGTAGAACAATGGCAACAAATGGGGGCGGTTGGACAAAGAAAAATCACACAAGCTACCCGATATCTAACAATTGGTATTGCCCTGATCCAGTCAACGGCTTTTGCTTTCCTCTTCCATAACGGAGGGGGAGGATTTGGAAGCGCTCCTAGTAGCGGTACTCAACTTGATTTACTTCCAAAATTTACTGCTCCGAGAGTAGCATTAGTTGTACTAACCCTTACCGCTGGAACAGCTCTATTGATGTGGATGGGAGAGCTGATTAGCCAAAAGGGTATAGGAAACGGAATGTCGCTGATCATTTTTGCTTCGGTTGTTTCTGCTTTACCCAATCAAGGAGCTCTCGTACGAACTGACGCTGGTAACGGGGGATTGATTGGAGCGATAATTCTTTTTGGCGCATTACTTGTTGGAATTGTTTTCGTTGAACAAGGGCAAAGACGAATCCCTGTACAATTCGCGAAACGTGTTGTCGGTCGTAAACAATATGGTGGCCAAAGCACCTATATTCCTCTTAAGGTCAATCAATCTGGTGTTATCCCTATCATTTTCGCTAGCTCTGTCTTGTACCTGCCTCAGCTATTGGTATCGGTGCTTCCATCAGACAATGACCCCGCAAATAAAACTTGGGGAGAATCAATACAAAGCTGGATCGATAGTAATTTAGTAGTAAGCGACAGTCCGTTTTATCTTCTTTTCTTCGGGCTATTGATTGTAGGTTTCTCCTATTTCTACACCGCTATAACTTTTGACCCTGTTAAACAAGCAGACAATATTCGCAAACAGGGAGGATTCATCCCAGGAATCCGACCGGGACCTCAAACCGAGCGATATCTTGGAAAAATCCTGAATCGAATAACTCTTGCTGGAGCGATTTTCATCGCATTAGTAGCTCTAGCCCCTACCTTTATTTTAGCCAAAGTGCTTGATCAAGGGAATGTCGGCCAAGTTTCCTTTGGGGGAATATCAATACTAATTGCAGTCGGAGTGGCGTTAGAAACGATGAAACAAATTGATAGCCAACTAATGATGAGAAACTATGAAGGTTTCTTAAAGTAGCAGTCCAAAATACCAGAGAGGTAAATCATGACACTAGGCATGATCATACTGGGCCGGCAGGGTTCAGGAAAAGGAACACAAGCAGTCCGCATCGCAGAACGATTTGGGATAATTCATATTTCAACCGGTGACATGCTTCGCGCTGCCGTAGAAGAGGGAACCGAACTCGGCTTGAAAGCTAAGTCCATTATGGATGCTGGAGAACTTGTAACGGATGACGTGATAAATGGAATTGTTGAAGAAAGGCTTAAAAAAGAAGACGTTCTGCATTCTGGTTTTCTGTTAGACGGTTATCCGAGAACCGTAGGTCAGGCCACAGAGTTGAAGAAATTGGCAGCAGAGAATCTAAAGCTGGCTATAAATCTAGAAGTTTCAATTGAAGAAGTAACACAACGCATGCTCAGCCGTGGACGCCAAGATGACACTCCCGAAGCTATAGCAAGACGACTCGAACTCTATGAGGCTGAAACATCGCCATTAATCGAGTGGTTTGATAAGGAAAACATATTATGCGTTATCAATGGTTCAGGCACTGAAAACGAAGTGTACGAACGAGTGATCAGTGAAATAGAGAAAAGCATCTAATGGGCGCAAAGATAAAGATAATCAAACACTCTTTGGGTTGGGGAGTGACCGTAATGCCGGTAGGATTTTCATTTGGCTTTGCGCGCAGAAATACACGCTAAATAAACCAATAAATAGAAGGAGACAGACACTGGCTAAATCAAAAGAAGATGCAATTGTAATGGAAGGGACGGTAGTTGAACCGCTTCCAAATGCAATGTTTCGTGTTGAGCTTGAGAACGGACACAAAGTCCTAGCTCATATTTCTGGAAAGATGAGGATGCATTACATTCGAATACTTCCAGGGGACAAAGTGCAGGTTGAGCTTACGCCATATGACCTAGAGCGCGGTCGCATCACATATAGATATAAGTAGTGTCAAGTCAAAGGGTATTAATGAAAGTTCGAACAAGTGTTAAAAGAATGTGCGATAAATGTCGTGTCATCCGACGCAACGGTGTTGTTCGCGTGATTTGTTCTAATCCCCGACACAAGCAGAGGCAAGGATAGTATGGCACGAATTGCCGGAGTCGACATTCCAAGAGAAAAGCGAGCAGTGGTATCACTCACCTATATATATGGGATAGGAAATACACTGGCTTCACATGTTTGTGAAGCAACTGAGATTAACGAAGACACTCGTGTAATGAACTTAACGGATGATGAAGTTGCTAAGTTGCGAAGTTATATTGAGGGAGAGTTGCGAGTTGAGGGAGACTTAAGAAGAGAAGTGCAGCAAGATATAAAGCGCAAAATGGAAATCGGCTGCTACCAAGGTATCCGACACCGAAGAGGCCTTCCAGTGCGTGGACAGCGTACTCATACCAATGCTAGAACACGCAAAGGCCCGAAAAAAACAATTGCTGGTAAGAAAAAGGTTCTCAAATAATTATGGCAACACAAAACTCAGGTGCTAGACGTCCAAAAAAACGTGAAAAAAAGAATATCGTTCATGGGGTCGCTCATATCAAAAGTTCTTTCAACAATACGATCGTTTCTATAAGCGACCAACAGGGCAACGTTCTTGCATGGGCTTCAGCCGGAAACGTGGGTTTCAAAGGATCAAGAAAAAGCACTCCTTTCGCTGCTCAACTAGCCGCCGAGGAATGCGCACGAAAAGCTATGGATCACGGAATCCGAAAAGTAGACGTTGAAGTTAAGGGCCCTGGTTCAGGAAGAGAAACCGCAATCAGATCCTTACAAACTGCAGGAATTGAAGTTACGGGGATAAAAGATGTAACTCCGGTACCCCACAATGGATGCACAGTCGTCAAGAGAAGAAGGGTCTGATATGTCTAGATATACAGGTCCTAAAGCTCGAGTTTCTAGACGGCTAGGAACGAATATTTGGGGAACTAAAGGNGAAACAGATGCACTCGAAAAACGCCCCTATCCTCCAGGTGAGCATGGTAGAACTGGTCGACGCGGNAATGATTCAGAATACAAAGTTCAATTGCAAGAGAAACAAAAAGCTCGTTTCACTTATGGTCTCACTGAAAGACAGTTCAGAAATATATTTAAGGAAGCAAGTAGAAGAGACGGAGTTACCGGNGACAATATGCTCAGGTACCTTGAGCTCCGCCTCGATAACTTCGTGTACAGGTCTGGTTGGGCATCTACACGGCCCCAAGCACGCCAATTCGTGAACCACGGCCATGTTTCTGTTAATGGTAAACGTGTCGATATCCCCAGTTACCGTCTAAGNAAAGATGATGAGGTAACTTTGAGGGATAAAGCAAAAGGAATGATCGTTATTCAATGGAATAACGATGTTCTGGACCGCGAAGCACCGGCTTGGATTGAGCTATCTGGCGATAGGCTCGGCGCCAAGGTTCGTGATTTGCCGCTCAGAGAACAAATTGATATCCCAATACGTGAACAACTCATTGTTGAGTTGTACAGCAAGTAAATAGCAACTAAACCCAGAGGTAAAAAAAATGCTTTTGATACAACGCCCAGAAATCAAGGCCCTAGATGAAGAGTCACAGAATAAGCAAAGTTTCTTAATCTCCCCTCTTGAGCCCGGATTTGGCCACACTCTCGGAAACTCACTTCGACGAACGCTACTCTCCGCTATTCCAGGAGCAGCAATAACTCATGTTCTTTTCGATAATGCAATCCATGAATTTGACGTCATTGAAGGGGTCATTGAAGATGTTCCTGACATTCTTCTAAACATCAAAGATATTGTTGTCAGTTCAGAAAGTGAAGAACCTGTTTTACTTCGTTTAGATGCAAACTCAACTGGAGAAGTTACGGCAGGACAATTCATTCCAAGTGCTGACGTTGAAATCCATAACCCAGATCTTGTGATAGCAACTCTAAATAACAGTTCAGGTTCTTTAGGACTAGAAGTNACTNTNCAACGAGGTAGAGGATACGTCTCTGCAGATGCCAATAAGGAAGGAAACACGTCAACGACTCAAGTAGCTGTTGATTCAATCTATTCCCCAGTGAGAAGAGTCACGTTTAATATTGAACCAACCCGTGTAGAGCAATCAAACGATTTTGATGCTTTAACAATTGAAATCGAAACTGACGGTTCAATGAGCCCCGCCGATGCATTCGCTTCAGCCGGGGGAACACTTGGAAATTTAGTCCAACTCGTTGCTGACTGGAGCGAAGAACCACAGGGTCTTGAGTTAACTGAAGTTGTGACTGGAACATCAGGCTCTCCAGATCTAGAACTACCAATAGAGGACCTTGAGTTGTCAGAGAGACCAAGTAACTGTTTGAAGAGGGCTCAGGTCAACACTATAGGAGAACTTCTTCAGAAGTCTGAAGCAGATCTACTTGCTATCACTAATTTCGGTCAAAAGTCACTTGATGAAATAATTGACAAACTTGATGAGCGGGGATTAGCACTCGCTTTAAGGGACTAGGGGCTGTAATGCCTGGGAAACCCAAAAAAGGAAGACGCTTCGGTGGGAGTTCAGCCCACCAAAAGGCAATCATGGGCAATCTAGTCGCCTCTCTCATTGCGGCTGAGGCCATAGTTACAACTGAAGCAAAGGCAAAAGCAATGAGGCCAGTTGCTGAAAAAATTATTACGAAAGCGAAAAAAGGTGGGCTTCATAATCACCGCCAAATAATAGCGTTTCTTAGAGATCAAGANATTGCNGATAAATTAATTGANGATGTGGGTCCNAGATATGTCGATAGACCTGGNGGTTATACANGGATCTTAAAAATGGGTCCCCGNTACGGTGACAATGCCCCAATGGCAAGAATTGAACTTGTCTAATTGATCNTTTGCGAAATCATTGAACGAAAAAGCTGTGATTTCNCTACCTCCTACCGGNATGAAACGCTACAGAGCGTTCGTTTCATACGATGGAACGAAGTTTCATGGCTTCGCAGAAAATCCTGATGTTGAAACAGTTGCCGGGAAAATCAGACTGGCGCTTGAAAGAATTCTAGGAACCTCTATCAATCTAACTTGTGCTGGTAGNACTGACGCTGGTGTGCATGCTGCAGGGCAGGTNATTTCNTTTGATGCGGAGGGTATNGATATTGAAAGTCATGAGANGTCATTAAATAAGCTTTGTGCTCCGTATATAGCAATAAGAAACCTTGAAGAAGTAGATGATTCTTTTGATGCTAGGTTCTCAGCGAATAGCCGAACGTACCGGTACCGAATACTAAACGAAGAGTATCCTGACCCATTTTCCCATCGATTTGTCTGGCATATCAGAGAATCCTTAAATGTTGAAGAAATGAATCTTGCAGCACAGTTTATTGTNGGTGAGCATGATTTCAGTTCGTTTTGTAGAAAAGCAACTATTCGTGTCAAAGGTGAAGAGAAAGAAGCTTCTTTGGTGAGAGAGGTACTTTCAGTCAGCGTTGAGTCAGAAGGGAACTTCGTTGAAGTATGGGTAACAGCTACTTCATTTTGTCATCAAATGGTCAGGTCNATAGTTGGAACACTCGTTGAAATAGGAAAGGGTAGGCTGCAAAAATCAGAAATGTCATCAATAATCTTAAAGAAAGACAGAAACTCTGCTGGGCCAGTCGCTCCACCAAATGGATTAACTTTGATGGAAGTTAAATATTAGAACTTAAAAAGGGATGATGTCTAAAATTGGTTGTTTAGAGACATGTTTCACCGTATCGTAGATAGTTGTCTTAACTGATTGTCACAANCAAATAGCCTGNAACGAAAACCGTGAATACATACACTCCAAAAAAATCTGAAATAGAACGTACTTGGCATCTTGTTGATGCTGAAGGTCTTGTGCTGGGGCGTATGGCAACAGAGATAGCGACAATTTTACGAGGTAAACACAAAGCTNCTTATGCCCCTCATATTGACACAGGTGACCACGTAATCGTCATAAACGCTGACAAAGTAGTTCTAACTAGTGGCAAGGCTCAAAGGAAAATGGTCTATAGACACACTGGTTTTCCAGGAGGTATCAGATCTGACACCTATGGCGAATTNTTAAGTAAAAAACCAGCCGAAATCGTTAGACAATCTATCCGTGGGATGGTCCCCAAAAATAGGCTAGGTCGGCAACAAATGTCCAAATTACAAGTCTATGCAGGACCAACACACCCTCATCAAGCTCAAAAGCCAGTCCCATTAGAAATCGAACACGCACGAGCGAAAGAAGTTTAAATATGACAAGCCCCCTCGTTCAAACTATCGGCCGTCGCAAAAGGGCAGTGGCTCGTGTTCGAGTCAAAGTCGGAACTGGATCAATAACAGTAAATGGCAGGACCTTAGAGGATTTCTTCCCTTCTGATACACATAGAATGATCATCACGGAACCACTTCGTATAACAAGTACAGATGANTCCTANGACATNGANGCAACCATTGATGGNGGAGGATCAACCGGCCAAGCAGGNGCTTTACGATTAGGGATTTCTCGTGCTCTAGTTGACATCGATGGAGATCACCGTGAATCCCTTAAAAAAGCTGGTTTCCTGACCCGAGACTCAAGAAAGAAAGAGTCTAAAAAATATGGTCTNAAGAAAGCCCGAAAAGCTCCACAATTCTCAAAGCGATANTTGCGCAGTGGCTTCTTGCCAAAGGACTTGATAATAAAACAGAACTAATATGAGTTAACGTAGAGTCATATGGGACTTAAATTTGGCACGGACGGTGTCCGAGGATTAGCACATAGCGAACTGACAATAGANTGGGTGACACAGTTAGCTTTTGCGACAGTAAGAGCTACAGGCGTTGCTAATTTTGTTATAGGAATTGATGGACGAGAGTCTGGCAAAACCTTTGCNAGTGCCTTGGCTGCAGGATTTAAGTTAGCAGGAGCAAAAGCTGAGTACCTTGGGATTATTCCAACTCCTGGTATTGCTCATATTGCATCCTCTTTTGGAATAGGTGGAGCAGTGATCTCAGCATCACATAATCAAGCCGAATATAACGGGGTAAAATTTTTTCTACCTGACGGACAAAAACTATCAGATGAGGTTCAACATAGAATAGAAGCTCTGTTAGGTGAGGAAATCTCTCTAGTTCAAGTAAACGAAAGCTTCGAGATATCACACGATGCAGATAAATATTTTGACTCATGGACCGACTCCATAAGAAATTCAACCGCTTTCAGAGACTTTGAAAATATGTCTGTAGTTATCGATTGCGCAAATGGGGCAGCAAGTTATATAGCTCCTCAATTATTCAAAGAAATTACTGCAAAACTGACAGTTATCAACGCTGAACCCAATGGAAGAAATATAAACCTAAATTGTGGATCTACAGATATGTCATCTCTCAGTAGCGTTGTGAGGGAAATAAATGCAGACGTAGGCTTAGCTTTTGATGGAGATGCTGACAGAGTTCTAGCTATAGACGATAAAGGCAAAATTATTGACGGAGACTACTTGTTGGCTATTTTCGCTAATGATTTAAGCAAACGATCAATGCTAAATTCCAACACAGTGGTTGCAACTGTAATGGCTAATATGGGATTTCATGAGGCTATGAAATCAATAGGGGTAACTACCCATATCACTCCAGTAGGTGATAGACACATACTTCAGGCACTCAGCGAGAACAAGTGGTCTCTAGGTGGTGAGCAATCAGGACACATAATTTTCGCCAACGATGCGAAAACGGGTGATGGAATACTGACTGGAATACATCTGTTAGATTGCATAAATAAGTCAGACATGACATTACATGGATTATCTGAATCCGTAATGCAAAAATACCCTCAAGTTTTGCGTTCGGTGATCCTAAGACAACAAATAGGGAATCAAGATAGCGTTTTTGATCAGCTTCAACCATTTATTTCTCGAGCAGAATCTTTACTTGGCAACGAAGGCCGAATATTGGTTCGTCCTTCAGGAACCGAGCCTATCCTTCGAATAATGGTTGAAGGGAAAACTCAATCTACTGTTCAAACTGTTGCAGATTCTCTATTTGAGTCAATAGAAGAAGTACTGAAATAGCTGCACGAGTCAATGGATACTGAAAGTGCTGTGATAAGCGCCAGTTAAATCCCTACAATGGAAGTATGTGCGGCATTATCGCTATAGCTAGACAGAAATCCTCAAAAGTACCCCCTAAAGGTAAAGATATAAAAGTAGAGGCCAGTTTAGACAGTTTAGGTACTATCAAATCTCATGAAGATATTACAAAATCTATCCATCAACTACTTATTGTTAAGGACCGCCTTACAGGGGCGGCCGGTATCAATGCCCTAATCAACGACAACGAATTTCGTGTATATCTTCAAGGTCTCTGCACTAATATCACCGAAAGCATCACGACTTTTGAATTAGAACTAGTTAAACGAGGTACTAATAGTCAGAAATTAGAGATACTAAACGCAGATCTAATCACCCTGAAAGATCTGATCTGGCATATTGAACGCGATCGAGTTTTAGTTTCAATATCAGTCGAAGAATTACTTGCAGGACGAAAAGAGGATAGGTTCATTGAGGTTTTCCTTTCTATACAGCAGATTCTTGCTGGGTTAGACAGGCTAGAAGTACGGGGTAGGGATTCAGCTGGAGTTCACCTTATGATCCAAAATCATGGATTAGATTTTAAGAATCCTGGAACTATCCAAGAAATTNAAANAAGNGCTAATGACCCTAGTTATAAATCTGGCTCTATTCGAGTCATGGATAACGCTCTTAGTATCGTTTATAAGGTCGCCTCTGAAATCGGAGAACTTGGTGATAACACTCGGGAACTGCGACGGATAATCCTCGCTGACGATCTTCTCTACAGAGCACTTGAGAATGAGAAAGTANCAGCTGTTGTGATAGGTCATTCTCGATGGGCAAGCGTAGGAATTATCTCTGAACCTAACACACACCCCATGAATTCTGAANTGCTCAATCAAGACGGCAATCCATTCGTTATCGCTGCGGCTAATGGTGANGTTGATAACTTCGCTGATCTGAAAAAAATAAGAGAATTAGAAATTCCTAAATTAATAACCTCTGACTCAAAAGTCATTCCTGCNGTGATTTCTGATGAACTGTCTAAACAGCAAAGTAGTGACCTTGAAGAAGCTTTTAGAAAGTCCGTGATTTCATTTGATGGTTCAGTCGCAGTCGTTGCTAATGCTGCATTGGAACCTGATAAATTGTATCTCGCACTGCGAGGAAGCGGACAGGGGCTGTANGTAGGTATCTCAGACGAAGCATATGTTGTCGCCAGCGAGCCGTATGGGTTAATAGAAATGACTGACAGTTATCTCCGTCTGAACGGAGAGCCCCTCTCAAGCCAGCAAGATCGTGCTACAAGCGCTGGTGAGATTATTTCATTTTCTTTGAACGATAAGGTGTCTTTAGAATCGCTCAACCGGATTGCATACGATGGAACTTCACTTCCTATTCAAAACAATGAACTNACTAAAGCNGAAATCACCACACGAGATATTGATCGTAGAAATTTCCCNCACTATCTACTAAANGAGATCTATGAGGCTCCCGAGTCATTTGAGAANACTTTGAGGGGNAATCTTTTGCAACANAACGGGTCATTCAGGGTTGNGCATTCAAATGAAGAGTTCCCGAGCCACATACGAAANAAACTGAAAGAACANGATATTGAGAAAATCTTCATAATTGGTCAAGGAACAGCNGCTGTAGCAGGACAAGCATTATCAAATTATCTTACAGAGGAAACAACGATACCTACAGAGTCAATACCCTCCACTGAACTTTCCGGNTTCAGNCTTTCCACCAATATGTCAAANGTCCTTGTGATAGCGATTAGTCAATCAGGAACAACCACTGATACCAATAGAACAGTAGATTTAGTTCGTGGCCGTGGTGCTTCAGTAATCTCTATTGTAAATAGANGAAACTCAGACTTGTCACAAAANTCAGATGGAGTTATTTACACTTCAGATGGTCGTGATATTGAAATGAGNGTCGCTTCTACCAAAGCATTCTATTCACAAGTTGCAGCTAGTTGCCTGTTGGGTATTTCAATAAAGACCCAGATTCATGGAGAAATAGAGGATCCATATGAATTAGCANAACTCCAAACCTTATTNAATGATNTGAATGAGCTTCCACAAAGAATGGAAANCGTTCTNGAACAACAAAAACATATTCGGAGTATCGCTTTTGAATTAGCACCATCAAGACGATACTGGGCGCTTGTAGGCAATGGTCTAAATATGGTTGCAGCTCGTGAGATTCGNATAAAACTCTCGGAGCTTTGCTACAAATCNATAGCTGCAGACTTCACAGAGGATAAAAAGCATATTGATCTATCGGCTGAACCAATGATTTTGATTTGCGCTACTGGTCTAAATTCTTCAATGCAGTCTGATGTCACAAAAGAAGTTGCAATTTATAAAGCCCATAAAGCTTCGCCGATAGTAATAACAGATAATGGTGCTGCATATCCAGACGCGCATAGAGTGATTGTTGTTCCAGAAACAAATCCGAAGTTATCTTTCATTCTCGCAACTATGGTTGGGCACCTATTTGGTTATGAAGCTGCTTTATCAATAGACTCGCTTGCTTTACCATTTAGACAAACTCGATCTGAAATTGAGAGAATATTATCTAAATCACCACTTATAAGTGCGCAAGAACTACTTGATAATATTCTTGAACCACTTCAGGTAATAGCAAAATCATATTTTGATGGACTCCGTTCAGGTTTATACAACGGCAGTCTAGAAGCCAGTACAGCTGCTCGAATCTCAACACTTTACAGATATGCGTTAGGAACAATTCCTCTTGATTCATATCAAATAGACACCGGGAAAGTAGGAACGCCAGCGACCCTATTAGAAGACCTTAATGCAGCCTTAACAATTGGTATTGAAGAACTGACCAGGCCAATAGACGCAATCAAGCATCAGGCAAAAACTGTTACTGTAGGAATTTCGCGATCAGATGAAGAACTTATTCAATTAAGTCTTATAACGAACCTTATCAATGCTGGTAGTCCTCGAGATAGTATCTCCTATCGTAATCTTCGCTTCCTTGCCGCAATAGATCCGGCAGTAAAGTCATTCTCAGGATTCATTAGGTATGGCATTGAAGGAAATGTTCAATCTGGAACCGCCCAACTACATGTAGTTGACAGAGGCGGGATCGCACATGACCTGACCTCAAGAACAGAGAGGGACCCAAAATTAAANGGAAGTAAACACCTTGTAGCCCTCCAACAAGAAGTAACTATTACAAAGGGTAGACATGACCAAAGAATCATTATTCTGGTGCCTGAGNTNAAGGATAAGCAGACCGTTGGCATAACCCTATTGCATGTTGAACTTCAGGANTTTTTATCTGAACAAGCCGCAAGACATGTAATGGAAGGATACAAAGANAGGTACACGGCAATCTCTGATTACGTNACTGAAACTGAACCAACGTTTAGGTCAGACATACTATCCTCAATTCCTGTAGCCGACCTGCTCATCGCACCNATTGAAGATCTACTTTCATATTGGAGCANATGATGAGAAAACGATACNGCTATGAGATTTAACTGAGCGAACTATGATTCCTGTCGTAACACCTTCCCAAATGGCAGATATCGATGAGCAGGCAGTTGAACCCATCGAGGTCTTGATAAAAAAAGCTGGTCAGGCAGTTGCCTGGCGGGCACGCAAAATTCTTAAGGGTACGTATGGGAAAAGAGTGACAATCATCGTAGGAAAGGGAAATAATGGAGCTGATGGACTTGAAGCAGCTCGTCGTCTACGTGGGTGGGGTGTGAAAGTACATACTTTTCAATCGGATAGTGTCCCATACAATTTAAAAGACAGTGACTTGCTTATAGATGCAGCGGTTGGTACAGGCCTTAAACGGCCCTACCAGGCTCCCGAAGTTTCTTTTCCAATTCTGTCAGTTGATATACCAAGCGGCATTTGTGGACTCAGCGGAGACGCATTAGGTACCCCAGTCAACGCAGATGAAACAATCACATTTCAAGCACTCAAAACAGGGCATTTGCTATCAAAGGGGCCTTCCCACTCAGGTCGCATAACAGTTGCCGACATCGGTTTAGATGTCTCCCATGTCTGCAATCATTTACTTGAAAAGTCTGATGTAACCCAAATTCTCAATGAGATGAATCATAGGGACCACAAATGGGTTTCTGCCTGTTGGGTTATTGGAGGGTCGGAGGGTATGAAAGGGGCTCCGTTACTTTCTTCAAAAGCAGCATTACGGTCGGGTTCAGGGTATGTGAGGATGAGTATCCCTAGTGGTTTCCAAGGAGATTCTTCGGAGATAGTGAGATTTGATATGCCCTCTGAGAAGTGGGATGCATGCATAACAGATAGTGAGCTACGAAGATTTAAGTCATTAGTTATAGGGCCAGGCCTAGGGAGATCTTCGCAAACACTAGAGTCAGTACAGAAGCTCACCCAAGCGATCCACGTCCCAACAGTTGTTGATGCTGATGCGTTATACGCTATCGGACAGCAGCGCTCGGATCACTACTCCTATCATGACACCTTCGTCCTAACTCCACATGATGCAGAGTATCAACATTTAACTGGTCATAAACCGGAGAAAGATAGAGTGTCAGATGTGCGAGATGCTGCGAAGAAGTTAAATGCAACGATTCTGCTCAAGGGCCCAGCAACTGTTGTAGCTCACCCGAACGGAAGATGTTTTATCGTAAATAACGGTGACCAGCGCTTGGCCACCGCTGGAACTGGTGATGTTTTAAGCGGGATAATAGGTGGATTACTATCTCGAGGAGTAGCCCCATTCGAAGCTGCCGCAGCTGGTGCATGGTTACATGCTGAAGCTGCCAANAGNTGNTCATCAAATGGGATGATTGCATCAGATATTATTAATGCATTACCGGAGGTGCTCTGTGAGACCGACATGGGCTGATGTTGACTTGACAGCAATTAGAGATAATGTGGCTGAACTAAAGGATATGATGTCACCATCGCTTTTCTGCGCTGTGGTGAAGGCAGATGCCTACGGGCATGGGGCCGTGCCTGCTGCAAGAGCAGCAGTACAAGGCGGAGCCGATTGGTTAGCGGTTGCTTTGGTGGAAGAGGGTAGAGAATTACGAGATGCAGGAATTGAAGGTCCGATTCTTGTCCTGTCTGAACCTCGCCCATCAGAAATGGTTGAGGTAGTTGAATGTGGTTTGGTTCCCACTGTCTATAGTGGNGAAGGAATATCAGCAGCTGCAGCAGCTGCTTCATCAGCGAATAAGAAGTTAGATGTTCATTTAAAAGTAGACACTGGTATGAGACGGGTCGGTGCAGAACCAGAGTTCGCGCTTACGTTAGCAGAATCAATTAGAGACCGAGAATCTTTGCATCTCGGGGGTATATGGACTCACTGTGCAGTCGCTGATGACCCTAAAGACCCGTTCTCGATAAAGCAGCTTTCTACTTTTGATAATGTTATAGAAAATTTAGCAGTTAACGATATCCAAGTTGATCTTTGTCATGCTGCGAATTCTGCATTAGCTCTTAACTTCCCAGTCGGCCGTTACGGTATGGTTCGATGCGGAATCGCAACATATGGTATTCACCCAAACCAGGAAGAGGGTAGCAGTGTTTCTATTCGGCCAGCTATGAGTTTGAGATCAGAAGTATCTTTCGTGAAAAATATCAAAGCTGGGGAAGGCGTTTCTTATGGTCTCGCATGGCGGGCCTCTCAAGACACCCAGATAGCAACAGTTCCTATGGGCTATGCAGATGGTTTAAGGAGAAATTTAGGGAACCAAGGAGGAATGGTCATCATCCGTGGGCAGAAATTCCCTATTGTTGGGAACATTACTATGGATCAATTTCTTGTTAACTGTGGAGATGTCGAGGTATTCCCCGGTGATGAGGTTGTGCTTATCGGAGCGCAAGCAGATCAGGTAATTACTGCTGCAGAATGGGCAAAATCCTTGGGAACTATCCCATACGAAATAATTTGCGGCATTGAAAGCCGAATCCCAAGAAGATATATTTAGGACTTTTATGATCACTGACATCGAAGGGGTAAGAGTAGGGCACTGGACAGATTCCGCAGCCCAAACAGGTTGTACAGTTATTCTCTTTCCTGAAGGGACGACCGCTTCCGGCGAAATTCGCGGAGGAGCTCCAGCCACCAGAGATTTCGCATTGCTTCATCCCAGCCGTTTAGTGGATGTGATAAACGCTGTAGTTTTGTCAGGGGGTTCAGCCTTTGGGCTCTCTGCTTGTTCGGGAGTAATGGATTTCCTTGAAGGTGAGGGCATTGGATTTAATACCTCTGCAGGGAGAGTACCCATCGTCGTGGGTCTCTCTCTATTTGACCTTGGCACTGGCTCATCACAGATACGACCAGGGCATGATCAGGGAAAAGAGGCTTGCAAGTCAGCTTCTACTTCAACTCTTCTAGGTAGAGTTGGCGCAGGAGCAGGAGCCACAGTTTCAAAATGGAGAGGCCAAGAATTCTCTGACTTTGGCGGCCTCGGAAGTGCAACATTACGTGAAGATGACTTAATTGTCTCCTGCCTCATTGCAGTCAATGCAAGTGGCGATATCGATCATGGAGAGTATCCACAAAAGATCAGAGATGGAGACTTCGCCTTTCCAAAAGTTAACCCATTTGAGAACACAACTATCGGAGTTGTGGTGACCAACGCAAAAATAAATAAGGCAGACTGCTATCTCGTAAGCCAGAGTGCTCACGATGGTTTTGCTCGTGCACTATTTCCTTCACACACAAGCGGAGATGGTGACGCAATCGTAGTAGCTGCAACCGGTCAAGTAGATGCTGAAATCGCTACAATCCGGTCTTTAGCAACTCTGACAGTTGAATCGGCGATTAGGTCTGTAGCAAATGGATAATTCAATTTAGGTTACCTTACACATCAATTCTGTACCCGATAACCACTACCCTAAAGGTGTGATAGAAGTAAAAGTAACGTCGCTTACCGAAACTCATGAGGCAGCTAAATCTGTAGCTGAATCTGTTCAACCCGGAGATCTGATTCTATTGGTAGGCGACTTAGGGGCAGGTAAAACAGCATTTACACAAGGCTTTGGGAAAGCATTAGGAGTCCATGAAGTTATTACTAGTCCGACATTTACCCTTGCAAGGGAGTACCAAGGAACAATGCAGATACATCATCTGGATGTTTATCGGATAGACCAGATTGAGGAAGTTCGAGATTTAGCCTTGCCTGAGCTATTTGAGGGTAATTCAGTTACTTTAATTGAATGGGGGGACCAAATAATATCAGCACTACCAAAAGATCATTTAGAAATATCTTTTGAATACGCAGATGCTGATAACGATCGTTTCATTACTATCAGGGCGAATGGATCTGAATGGAATAGTCGAGTCANCGAACTCAAAAATTCCCTTGAGATAAAAGGGTTACTAAAATGTTAATCCTAGGAATTGAAAGCTCAACTTCACAAGTTGGTTGCGCTATAGGGGGGCATGAAGGCGTTCTAGCTTCAGCTCACTCTTCAAGGGGTAAAAGACACGCTGAAAACTTAACTCCACAAATTGAGTTTGTGTGCGAGCAAGCTCGAGTCGAGCTACATGAAATTAGTGTGGTAGCAGTTGATATAGGACCAGGACTTTATACAGGACTCCGCGTCGGCGTTACCTCAGCTATTTCAATAGCATTTGGTCTAAATGTACCTATGATCGGTGTATCAAGTCTCGATTTAGTTGCATATCCAATAAGACACTGTCAAAAATTGATTGTGGCAGCAATTGATGCTCGTAGAGGTGAAATCTTTCATGCTAATTACCGTCAAGTACCCGGAGGAATTCAGCGAGTTTCGGAGCCAATAGTTGCAGCTCCCGAAGATCTTTCTGCAGAACTACTTGCGTCAAATCATGAAGTTCAATTGGTTGGCGATGGAGCTATCAGATACTCAGATCACTTTAAAGACCTTAAAGGCGTAGATCCTGCAGAACCCGGCTTGGCTTTTCCTTCCGCTTCTTCGCTTGTTCAGCTAGCCCATGCGAAGGCGCTTCGTGAAGATTTTGTGAAGCCGTCTGAGCTCAAACCTTTATATCTTAGAAAGCCAGATGCTCTAGAAATAGATCAGCAGAAAAGGCGGGTTGACAGGTGATCCGAGATTTAGAAATTCGCTCAATAACTAAAGACGACCTTGAAAACGTTATAGAACTTGATAATGCATCCTTTCCTGAACCATGGTCTAAATCACTATGGAATGTAGAACTATCTCGTAATCAACGGATATATCTTGGGGCTTTCCAAAAGAAAGAATTGGTTGGTTTCATTGGAGGTCTACTCGCACATACGGATTTTCATATCACCACTGTCGCAACAAAAGAGAGCATCCGGAACTTAGGAGTTGGATCAGTTATCTTATTTGAAATGTTGCATCAGATACTAGGCCTTTCAGCAGAAGTTGACAGCATCACACTTGAGGTGCGGTCTTCAAATAAACCAGCTCAAGCTCTCTACCGAAAGTTTGGTTTTGCCCCAGTCGGCCTCCGACGATCTTATTATCAAGACAATGACGAGGATGCCATCATTATGTCCCTAGAAAATCTTCAATCTGCTAACCTGCAGGACAGACTAGCAAAAATAAGGAAAAGCTTTCCTCTTATAAATTTTGTGGGGGTTCAATGAGATGACCCAAGGACTCGTACTCGCAATTGAAACATCGTGTGATGAGACAGCGGCAGCTGTTGTAGCAGATGGCAAGCATGTTCTTTCATCAGTAGTCAGCAGCCAAGTTGATATTCATGCTAGATACGGTGGCGTAGTTCCCGAAGTAGCTAGTAGGGCCCATGTTGATCTTATAACTCCGGTGATAGCTCAAACTTTAATTGAAGCTGGAATCCAGTACCAAGATTTAGATTTGGTAGCAGCAACACGAGGGCCAGGTTTAGTTGGTTCTCTTCTTGTAGGTGTAAGCGCAGCAAAATCCTTGGCTCTTGTTTGGGGGAAACCTTTCATCGGTGTCAATCACCTTGAAGGACATCTATACTCAAGTTTTTTGGAAGAACCTGATCTTGAGCTTCCAATGGTCATACTTCTTGTTTCAGGAGGACACACGATGCTGATTTCTATGGATGAGCATCTGTCTTATCGAGTACTCGGACAAACCCTAGATGATGCTGCTGGCGAAGCCTATGATAAAGTCGCTCGATATTTGGGGTTAGGTTACCCAGGTGGACCTATCATTGATAAATTAGCGGGTTCCGGTAAACCTGAAATAAAATTNCCAAGACCNATGCTTGGTGAAGGATGTGACTTTAGCTTCAGTGGTCTTAAAACAGCCGTTATCAATTTCGTTCGAAAGCACCCAGATGTATCAGACGAGAATATTGCCGCGTCCTTTCAGGAAGCTGTCGTTGAAGTTCTTGTAACAAAAACCATAAGAGCAGCGAAAGAACAAAATGCAGTTGGGGTTTGTATAGGAGGAGGGGTGGCGGCAAATTCACGTCTTAGAGAGGCTATTTCTGATGCGTGCCAAAAAGAGAAACTTAAAGCTTTCATCCCAAGCCGATCTTACTGTACAGATAATGCAGCCATGATAGGAGCAGCCGCATGGCGACGATATCAAAATGATGGCCCAAGTAATCTAGCAACCGGTGCCGATCCAAATTTGCGCATTCCGGAATAACTATCAACTGGCTTACGTAAGATCTCAATCTGCAGGTAAAATATTCTTAAAGGAACGACGAATGAGCCAAATAATTGATAAGCATCTCGATAGGGAACAGGAAGAATCAGCACTAAATATTAGAATTGATGAATTTCTAGAACAATTTAGTCCTCAAGAGATGGACAACATTTCATTCCGGAGCGCACGATTTGATGCAGGTTTAGCTTGGATACATTTTCCTGCAGGACAAGGTGGGATGGGGTTACGCCCTAATCTTCAAAAAATCATTGAGCGTAGAATGCGCGAAGCTGGAGCNGAACCCACAGATCCAACAACCTTCTTTATGTCCTTGGCTGGACCTACAATCTCTACCCATGGGTCAGAGGAACAGAAAGAAAGATTTTTAAAACCAATGTTTACGGGTGAGGAAAGGTGGTGNCAGTTATTTTCGGAGCCCGGAGCTGGTTCCGACTTTGCTGGGCTTGCTTGTAAAGCTGAACGAGATGGTGACGAGTGGGTTGTAAGCGGTCAAAAAGTGTGGAATACACTTGCTCATCTAGGTGATTGGGGAATGCTAGTCACAAGAAGTAACCCTGAACTACCAAAACANAAAGGCATGACTTATTTCGCTTTGGATATGCATGCGGATGGCGTTGAGGTTCGGCCTTTGCGACAAATTACAGGTGAAGCTGAATTTAATGAGGTTTATATAACAGAAGTCAGAATTCCTGATACTCACAGAATCGGTGATATAGGAGAAGGATGGCGAGTGGCTTTGACAACATTGATGAATGAACGCTCAGCGATCGGAGGAAGCAGCGGTGGAAGTACCTCAAAGCCCGGTATGGGGCCTATAGGAGATGCCGTAGAGTTGTGGAGGTCTTTGTCAGATGAGAAACGAAGCAAAGCTACTCTGGATCGTCTGATGAACTTATGGGCTAAAGCTGAAGCGCTNCGCTTGACGAATCAACGAGCATCAGCTGCTGCCAAGGCNGGTAACCCNGGCCCCGAAGGCTCAATTGGAAAGCTTGCATCAGCAGAACTTAATAAAGCAATATACGAACTGTGTCTAGATTTAATGGGGCCCGATGGCCAAATAGATTACGATTACACNTTCCGGCGCCCTGAGTTACTATCAACTGATGGTTCAATNCATGGTCCTCGGTACGCTTTTCTNCGAGTGCGGGCNAATTCTATCGAAGGTGGGACTTCAGAGATAATGAGAAATATATTAGGCGAGCAGGTACTTGGTCTGCCTGGAGAACCGAGAGTTGACAAAGAAATACCGTGGATTGAAGTTCCNCGGAGTTAGCCGGTTNAATTTAGCGGACCCAGTTAGGGTCTCGCCCAGTTACCGAAATCAACTTCTCAAGGTTTGAAGAATTGTCCCCGACCACGATGGGTTCTTTGTATCTAGCGCTGTTATGAGACCGAACAGCTGGCACCAAGGCAATTGCCACCCTGAGCACGTATTTAGCTTGCTCATCATCAATATAACTACTCACTCCACAAGCTTGACTTATATCCCAACTCAACACAGTCGTGTCAAAGATTCTTGCATTAAGAACAGCACGAGCCTTAGATTCCCCAATAGTTGAAGTTGCCATCCCTTCTAAAGCACCTGGGGATCTCCAAGCACCTCGACATTCAGATGCAGCTGATATGAAAGCTCCTAATGGATCATCGCCTATTATCTCTTTNGGATTAACCAAATCAAGATTCGGATCGCCATCTTCTCTTCGTCCAAAAGACGCAAATAAGAGAGTGGAAGCCACTAGTTTATTTATCACATCTCTCACAGACCACTCGTCACATGGTGTAGANAGTTCAAGTTGATCCTCGCTGATCGAAGCAATAACTGAAGCAGCCCGAGTTTGGCTTAAATCAAAAATACGCAATGGGTCAGGAAAAGATGCCACAATGAATGAATAGCATTATTTCTATGCCTCTGCACTATTCANAGGTTTTTCTCTTGTTAGAAGGTTTGGATTTCAATACATNGAAGAGAAGGTCTAATCTATAAATGGATTAGGAGAAAATATGAGCGAAAATGCACAGAAAGCATATGAATCAATGGAGTCCTTAGTCGGGCTTGATCCNGTAGCAGGTGACTGGTTTGAATTAACACAGGAAAGAATAAACGACTTTGCCGACACGACACTAGANCACCAATTNATTCACATAGATCCAGAACGTGCAGCACAAACNCCATTNGGAGGAACAGTTGCACATGGCTTNTTAACTCTTTCTATGCTTGTCCATTTATCTACAACCATTCCAGTNGATTCCCCTCGCCTCGAAGGAATTCTTATGGGAGTCAACTATGGATTGAATAAAGTTCGATTTATCAACCCAGTGCCAGCGGGTTCGCGTATACGTGCAACATCACAAACTATCGATGTAGTTTTAAAAGGCAATGCAATTGACATGACAAGACTTATGACAGTTGAAATTGAAGGCCAAGATAAGCCCGCTCTAATCGCAGAGTGGATAGGTCGGACAGTTTTTGCATGAGTATTCCAGTAGAAGCAAAAGATATTCTAAAGACGATAGAAGAATTTGGGACGTCTGCGTACATTATCTCCAACTCAGAAAATGGACATCCGCACGTAGCGAATCTTGAGTTCCNGACCAGGGATGGTGCTCTTATCTTTAAAGTAGGGAGAAGGGGAACGAGCAATATAGAAAAATCACCTCAAGTAACATTGCTCTGGCCACCGAAAGAGACAGGTGGATATAANCTTATAATTGACGGGTTTGCTTCAAAGCATTCNGATGGAGACTCTTTCGGTCAGGAATGGAAGATATCTTTCAATTCNGGAATTTTGCATCGNCCTGCTGGGCAGAATTCAATGAGTGGCGATTCCGACTGCGGATCTGATTGCCAGACACTTTAACAGAACGGAATAATATGGATCACAAACGCTTAGGTAGGACCGGTCTAAAGGTTTCTCGGCTATGTCTGGGNACAATGACTTTTGGAAATCAATGTGATGAAGCAACTTCTCAAGCAATTCTTGACTATGCATTGGACGCAGGTATCTCATTCATTGATACTGCCGATATATACCCAGCTAATGGGGTACCAGATTTAGTTGGTGAAACAGAGAATATTATTGGTCGGTGGATGAAGTCACGGAGAGAAAATGTGGTGCTTGCTACAAAGTTCTGGGCTCCAACTGGGAAGAATCCGTGGCAAGGTGGTTCTAGCAGGCGAAATATCCAGGATTCAGTGGAAGATTCACTTAGAAGACTTCAAACAGACTACATAGATCTTTACCAGGTCCATTTCCCAGACTATGAAACACCTATCGATGAGACTCTTGGAGCATTAGATGATCTTGTTCGCCAAGGAAAAATACTATACGCGGGATGCAGNAACTATCCGGCTTGGCTTCTAGCGTTGACAATAGGTGAAGCATCTAAGTCAGAAACAATCAGATTTGATGTTGTCCAACCTCGCTACAATCTCCTATTTCGTCAACCCGAACGAGAACTTTTTGAGTTATGTAATTTCTCCGATATAGGAGTCATTCCTTACAATCCTCTTGCAGGTGGGTTTTTAACAGGTAAGCATACTCGTAGCGGTCCAGAGGAAGGGTCAAGGTTCACCCTCCAAGGAGGGCAAGGGGATAGATATTTAGATAGGTACTGGAACGAAGTTATGCACGACACTGTTGATGCACTTAAACCTTTAGCAAACCAAGCTGGGATCACTNTAGCCCATCTAGCTATAGGCTGGGTCNTGGCCAACCCTGCCATTACTTCTCCGATTGTAGGAGCTACTAAACCTTCACAGTTAGATGATGCAATTAATGCAATAGATACCCCTCTAGACGAAGATTTGGTTCATGCAGTAAATGAAATCACGAAGATATTTCGTCAAGGAGATGACCAACGGTAGAAGTCAGGTATTTACGTCCGTCATAGTGTCCAGAAGATTTTTAATTTTCTGCATTACTTGGTTCGCATTTTTAATATCATCATCGGACTCAAATTCAAAAGGTGCTCCAAAACGTACTTTTATCATTGGCCGTTTCATTCGTGGAATAGGAAAACCTTTGCCAAGTGGCCATACGCTGTCACTACCCGTGATTGCAACAGGTACTATTGTAGCGCCCGTTGCGCGAGCAATTCGAGAAATCCCAGGACGTCCCTGTCCTACCCCCGCAGGTCGTTCTTCAGGGGGGACGAGTCTCCCTTCAGGCATTATTGCTACAGCATAACCAGCTTTTAGTTTTTCGATAGCTTGAAGCTCAGCTTGTTCTTTTGTTTTACGAGATGCTGCTATGCAACCATTTTTTTTCAACCAGGCGCCCATCAGCGGTTTACTAAACAAGTCAGCACGGATTAGGCAATGGCAGTTAACCCCACTTAGAGAAAAGAACGCCCATGCGATAATCACATCAAAGAAGCTTCGGTGATTTGCTGCAAAGATTATGGGAGATGATTCAGGCAATTCCAATTCCGTTTGGAAATCATGTCTTGAAAAGATCTTTGAGAAGATATTCATAAACTTCCCGCTTCTTCGGAAAGATCGAATTTCCTCAATATCTTTCATCATGGCTCCTCCGAAATGCCATTGTTAGGTTTGTCGATACTTTTTGCAACTTCTAAAGCGAATTCTTCAATCCTGCTCTCCTGAAGCACTGATTGTCCACCCAGATCAAGAAATCGTTTCATGAGTTCACGGCCAGATTCGGAGTTATTTCTCTCATTAAATAGAGTGTTTTCCTTAACTAACCCCCTTACTAAATTAGGTATCGATAGTTGTAGTGCTTCTTTCGCAGACCTAACTGATTCAGGGTTAAAACTCGCTACACGATCAAGAAACCTAGTGATGAATAAGTCAAGTTCTTCTTTGGGGAGGGACCTGTTGAAGTAACCCCATTTCTCACCTGTTTCAGCATCAAGGTCCAGTCCTCCAACGATCAGCTCTAATGCTCTCGGATATCCAATTAAAGCTGGCAGTCTTTGTGTCCCGCCTCCACCTGGAATGATCCCTATAGGGACCTCCATCTGATTCATCACAGCTGTCCCAGAAGCTGCAAATCGTAAGTCACATGACATAGCTATCTCGCTTCCACCCCCGCCAATTCTTCCCTCAACAACGCAAATTGTTATCTTATTCATTGTTTGGAACCTCAGGCATAATTCATCGAAAGTTGTTAATGAATCAGCAGGTCTACTTTCATTTGAGTCCATAGTGAGAAGAGCGCCAACATCAAAGTGGGCAATGAAAAATCCATCAACGACACTTTTAAGAACTAGTACGGTACTGTCTTCATCATCTTCAACCCATTTCGTTAAATTAATGAAATCAAATAGAAGAGGAACCGTAATGAGGTTAATTGGGGGATTATCTATCTCAACGTATAAGACTTTTCCATCGCGATAAACGTTTAGATGATTAAAATTTTGAGGAACATCATCCGACACGGACTATAACCTTCCCCCATGTTTTACGATCTGCAAGATCTTGAATTGCAGACCCGCCGTTCGTGAAATCATACGGAGGAAACATTAGCGGGTCAACGTAACCAGTCTCAGCAAGAGCGAGTACTGATTCCATTTGTTTGCTAAGCGACTGTGGATCCCGACCCAGAGAGGCTCCCCAGTGAACACCAATAACGCTGTAATTTTTGAGAAGCATGTGGTTGGCGGGAAGATCTGGTATTCCAGCCACAAATCCTATGATCAAAAGTCGTCCGTCCCAGGCCATACATCGTCTGACTTGATGAGTAGTATCTCCTCCGACTGGATCGTATGCGAGATCAACTCCACCGTTGCTAACTTCCCGAACCTCATCAACCCAATTAGAGTTAAGTCGGTGATCTATTACGTGATCTGCTCCTAAGAGTTTCGCTTGCTTAGTCTTTTCAGAACCACCCGCAATCGCTATGACAATTGCACCTGCTGCTTTACCCAATTGGATTGCAGCAGAACCTGTACCGCCTGCTGCGCCAGTAACTAGAAGCGTCTCACCAGTCTGAATATCTCCTCTTTGATGTAGAGCGAACCATGTTGTTCCATAATTAACTGGAACAGCGGCTGCTTTCTCAAATGGAAAGTTATCGGGGATTCTCCATAACCCAGTACTTCGAACATTCACATGTTCAATTAACCCGCCTCCAAGCATCATGACTCTATCGCCTGGTGAAATATCGGTAACCCCTTTGCCTATTTTGGTAACAACGCCAGCACTCTCACCTCCAGGCGTCCAAGGTAATTGAGGCTTTATTTGGTACTCCCCGCGACATTGGAGGACATCTGGAAAAGAAATTCCAACTGCCTTTATGGAAACCTGAACGTGACCTGAAGCTGGATTGTCTATCTGCTCCACATCACACAACTTCAATACATCGATAGGGTTACCCAATTCAGATACTTGCCAAGCACGCATGGATAAAGAGTAGTTCAGAGCTTCACAATATATGAAATAAGAATGTCTAACTTTTGATCACACTACTACTGCCCAAAACATACTTACCGACTGGATTCACCAGCCGGTAAGAGTCTGAAATTTCAGGTTGGGGGATTTAACTACGAAGTTGCTTCAGGGAGGACACGTTCTCCTTTGCCTTTGTGACCTTCACCTCTATCGGGTTTCTGGTCAAGGGGCTTATTGGTCATTTGTTCAGCTCGTTCTTGGATGTCGGCAGCTTTTTCAAGAGCTTCGTCTCCTGTGATTTTCCCTTCNNCTACTGCTTCATTTAGTTTTTCTGTCATTATTGAAGTAATCGTTGCTATCACATCTTCAGCTGGTATCCCGTTTACTTCCGCAACTTCACCGAGAGTCAGTCCTTCTTCGATTCCAGCTCTGATATCGGTTTTCTCTAGCCCAAGATTGTCCATCACAGCTCCGAGAAGATGACGTCCCTTAGCTCCTTTACGTCCCATTGTCTTTTCAGNCTTCTCATCANATTCAAAGTTGACACCATCACTTCNCACNTCTTGGCTGTCATTTGAAGGTATCTCAGACAAAATTACTTTGTCAGATGATCCGTTTTGGGCATTTGCAATAACCGGAATAGCGACAACAGCTCCCGCAAATAATGCAGAAGATATTATTGCCACCAGAATATTTTTCTGTATATTTCTCTTGGTCATTAGACCGTCCTTTCACTTGGATAGGACTTTATTATTCGTTAGTTTAGTAAAGGTATCTTTAAAGTACGGTAAGAATTAGTTAAGAAAATNNGTTTTATTTTTCAGACTCNGATGTGCTTGATGTAAGTCGGAAACTATCAACAGCAAAGATAATCAAACCACTCCAGATTATGCANTACCCAATCAGTCGGNTGCCGTCAAAGGTTTCGTTATAGGCGNAAACACCAAGAAAGAACTGGATTGTAGGGGTGACATACTGAAGTAAACCAAGGATGCTAAGAGGGATTCGTTTAGCTGAAGAAGAAAAGAGTAGAAGTGGAATACCAGTTACAGCTCCAGACAAAAGGATAAGAATTAAAGTTGCAGTATCGCCTGAGAGGTTTGCCTCGGCATTACCCCTTAACAAAACGAGAAAAATTGCAGGAATCAAAAGGGTGGATGTCTCAACTTTAAGTCCCTGGAGTGGGCTAGCTGGAGCGACTTTCCTTATCAAGCCATATAACGCAAACGATATTGCTAAAGTCAGAGAAACCCANGGGAAAGCGNCCAGAGAAATAGTTAGCCACAATACACCCGTAGCAGCAAAANTTACTGCCATCCATTGCGCTCTTCTGAGAGCTTCTCCAAGAAAAACAACGCCGAGAAACACATTCATTAAAGGATTCATGAAATATCCTAGTGAGGCTTCGACTACTCGCTCTGACTCAACTGCCCAAACAAACATCCCCCAGTTGAAACCNATCAAAATACCTCCGACAATAGATAATCTATTTTCGTCAAAAGGAAGAAACAGAGTCTTCTCTTTTTTCACATATCGAAGTATTGTGTCGCAGGCATAGACAAATATAAAAGTGCAGATNACTCGCCAGGAAACGATATCCATAGCTTCGACCCGGTTGAGGGCTTTCCAAAATATCGGGGATAATCCCCACAGAACATAGCCACTGAGCCCTATCCAGACCCCTCGATTTTGTTGGTCTGTCATTCTCTTCCTACCTATTTCTCACTAATTTGATTTTTTAAAGACCAGCCAAGACCTCATCCTAAGCGCTCANCATCAGAAGAAGCGCTACTGTTTTAGATATGTTCTCGAAAGTTGCACTAATTCTTTTGGTCTTCTTCTTAATAAGTTGCGGGCAGGAAGAAAATTCTGTCTCAGATAAGGTCGTTAACGAAACTAAAGAATCTGTTTTTATAGTTGAAGGTCTGGCTTGCGGGAAAAGCTCTATCGGTACGGGAGTCCTTATTAGCAATGGGATCTTAACCAACGCACATGTTATAGCTGGAACTGAAAAGCTGGAGGTAATTGACGTTAACGGAGCACGAAGTGAAACGTATCCGATTAGCGTTGATTTTGAAACTGATCTAGCGCTCCTGAGAGATCCTGGCTTCTCACAGCCTCGTCTTCAAACCGCAGAACCAAAGGAAAAGCAGAGAGGATCNCTTATCGTTGGAGGCAAAGGGTTTGTCAACAGNGTCCCCGTGAAGATATNGAGGCTACTTAAAATCGTTATTGCAGATATNTATGGGGAAGGTAAGCACACTAGATCAGGTATGGAATTATCGGCAGAAGTGATATCCGGTGACTCTGGAGGCCCAATAATTAATATAAAGGGACAAATAATTGGTTTGATCTTTTCGCGGTCAACGATACAAGATGGTGTTTCTTACGGCATCTCAAGTGCTGAATTTACTAAAGTTACCGAAAGCTACGATTTATCTGGGGTTTCAAGTGGCAAATGTAGAGAATAAAGTAATATTCATCTGAAATGACAAAAGTGCCTAATTCATGCAAAACTATTAACAAACCGGAGGGGAAATGTCGAGAGATAAGTTAATTGAATTAGCCCGGACCCATTTACACCATGCTGTTAATGGAACCGTGCCGCTAGCTGAAACGGTAGTGGAAATTCCTGTACAGAACTATTTCAACGAGGATCGTTGGAAAGCTGAGATGGAATTAATATTCGGACGTGTACCNCTTGTTCTAGGATTCTCAACAGAACTTCAAAAGCCTGGGGATTACAAAGCAATGGAAGTCTGTGGGGTGCCTNTAATCCTCGTCAGAAATAGAGACGGAAATGTAGGCGGATTCGTAAATATGTGCAGTCACAGAGGAGCACAAATATTAGATGAAGGTAAAGGNCGNGCAAGAAGCTTTGCATGTCCCTATCACGCATGGACATATAATCTGGCNGGAGATCTAGTAGCGATACTNGATGAACAAGATTTCGGTGAAGTAGATGCTTCCTGTCTTGGATTGACACCACTAAGTGTTGAAGAGAGAGCGGGGATTATTTGGGGTTCAATTACTCCAAATAATGAGTTGCACCTAGATGAGTTTCTAGCTGGGTACGACGAGTATTTAGAAAACCATGATTTGGAAAATTGCTANATGGTTGGGCAACAAACAATTGANGGGCCGAACTGGAAAGTTGCTTANGATGGGTACCTAGATTTTTATCATCTACCCGTACTCCACAAGAATACTTTTGGCCCTGAGTATAACAATAAGTCAATTTTTGATAATTGGGGACCTCACCAACGNGTGCAGGCACCTGACCATAGATTGTTGGANCTTGTAGATACCCCTGAGGATGAGTGGTCCCATACGAAACTAGTTAGTGGGGTTTGGACGATCTTCCCCCATATCTCAATTGCTTCTTTTGAAGCCGGTGGACATATCTTCATGATTTCTCAGCTATTTCCTGGATCTGATCCTGACACATCAGTGACCCACCAGAATTTCCTCGCCACTTTTGAGCCTAACTCCGAGCAGAAGGAAGAAATTGCTAGAACGATGGAATTTCTTCGCTATGTAGTAGCCGAAGAGGATTACTTCACAGGGAATCGGATCCAAAAGACAGTTAAAACTGGAGCAAAATCCCACTTCTACTTCGGACGCAATGAAGAAGGAGGTCAACGATTCCACCGCTGGACTGACGCCCTTCTAGAGGCACAAAGTGATGAGGACCTTCTACTCCTTTATAAAAAAGGTGTCGGCTGACTCTTGAACTCCAAAGTCATCACTAACGCTGCGCAAAAATCACTACACTAAGACCGTGAGAGGAATTGTCAAGAGTTCAGCCTATTTACCGTACTACCGGTTAAATCGAGCAGAAATATCTAACTTTTTCGAAAGTGGTCATGCCACCGGAACGCGATCAGTAGCAGCTCATGATGAAGATACCGTCACAATGGGTTTTGAAGCAGCTCGTATGATTTTTTCTTCTTCCTTGCAAGCTGAACCGGATTCACTATGGTTTACGACCTCTGAACCTCCGTATATGGAAAAAACAAATGCGAACGTTATCCACTCAGCGCTTCAATTACCAAAGACTACATCGGCCTATGATTTTAACGGAGCTTTGAAATCAGGTGTAGGTTCTATCAGAACAGCGCTGACTTCAAACCAAACAATATTGCTCGTGCAAGCTGATATTCGTGGAGGGTTGCCGTCAAGCTCTGATGAAAGTAAAGGCGGAGATGCTGCAGTTGCTCTTTTNATCGGTGATGGTAACGATCACGAACTCNTAGCTACATATCTCGGTGGTTCTTCAGGCACTATAGAATTTATTGACAGGTGGAGAAACCCAANTGAAAAAGTCGNCAAACAATGGGAGTCTCGGTTCGTCGAAGATGCGTATCTCCCATTNATAAAAGAAGCTTGGAGCCAGGCTTTAGTTGATGCAAAGCTTGAGGAGAGTGATTTGAGTGTNGTGGTTTTTGCAGGCCAAAATGAGAGGGTTCAACGCCAAGCAGCAAAGATAATTTCTGTTGAGNGGTCTCAGGATAAGATTTCTACGACTGTCGGGAATTCAGGTACTGCTGAAGCTGGCCTACTGTTAATTTCTGCAATNGAAAATGCTAATTTAGGAGACAAGATAGCTTTATGTTCCTTCAATGATGGCGTGGAGGTATTAATCTTTGAAGTTACAGGCAATCAAGAAGTCCTGAACTCAACTAATAATCAGATTGAGAATTCTTGCNAAGTCTCATATGGAAAATTTCTCCAATGGAGGGAAATGCTCTCCGTCCAGCCGCCAAATCGCCCNGCACCTTCTCGCATATCTGCATCAGCATCAAAAAGAGAANCAGATTGGAAGCATGGCTTTGTTGCATCACGCGGTGACCANTCTGNCCTNATCCATATGCCTCCATCACGTNTATCAATCAGTAAAGAGGACACTAATGATGGAATGGTTTCGCAGTCTATGGCTTCATCCATAGGNAAAGTTTCCACGTTTACTGTTGACCATTTAGTCTATTCGCAGAACCCACCCGTTATCTTTGCTGTTGTTGATTTTGNTGAGGGCGGAAGAATACCTATTGAGNTCACAGATGTTGTTGAATCTGAACTANAGATAGGAATGAGAGTAGAGCCTACATTTCGAAAACTATTTACTGCAGATGGAATCCATAATTATTTTTGGAAAGTCCGTCCAGTGCGATCCGCAAGGGAATAACTATGGCGTCAAATGGGATTAAAGACAAGGTTGCAATAATTTCNATGGGTTGTACTCCTTTCAGAGAGCACTGGGATAAAAGTGCTGANGATCTGCTAATTGATGCGACAANNCAAACTTTGGAATCGGCTAGCCTAACTTCTGATGATATCGATGCTTACTGGGTAGGCACTGCGCAGAGTGGTATGAGCGGGTTGACACTATCCATGCCTATGAAACTTCGAGGAAAACCAGTTACTAGAGTTGAAAATTACTGCGCAACAGGTTCAGAAGCTCTTCGGCAAGCATGCTATGCAGTAGCNAGCGGGGCTTATGATACCGCAATGGCAGTTGGAGTAGAAAAAGTCAAGGACAGCGGCTANCAGGGGTTAAATGCNTTCCCAATGCCAAGTGCTGGCACTAACCGAACGTTAACGGCAGCTGCAATGTATAGTCTCGTTCTTCCGGCATATGCAAAGAAATATGGGGTTGACGAAGATGAATTACGTATGGTCGTTGCNAAGATCGCAGAAAAAAATCACTACAATGGCGCTCGAAACGAGCTAGCCCAGTTTCGTCGGGAAGTTTCTGCAGAAGAAATATGCAATATGGCTGCCGTTGCTGGAAATTTGAGTGTTTTTGATTGTGCTGGCGTTGCTGATGGAGCTGCGGCAGTAATCGTTGTACCTGCCGAAAAGGCTTACGACTATTCTGATAAGCCTTTATTCGTCAAAGCTCTCTCATTTGTTGCAGGAAATGGATCAGGTTTAATTGATCCAGAATATGACTACACAACCTTTCCTGAGTGCGAAGCGGCTGCAAAAGATGCGTATCAACAGGCGGGANTTGAAAATCCNCAGGAATGCATTGCCATGGCGGAAGTCCATGATTGTTTCACTCCTACGGAATTAATATTAATGGAGGATCTCGGATTTTCTGAGCGTGGTGAAGGGTGGAATGATGTATTATCAGAAAAGTTTTCATTAACAGGAGAGCTTCCCATAAACACCGATGGCGGTTTAAAGAGTTTCGGTCACCCTGTAGGAGCATCAGGCATCCGGATGCATTATGAGTGCTGGCTGCAGCTACGTGGAGAGGCACCTGAAAACCGAAAGATACCAAACACTGATAGAAATCTAGGGTTAGTGCATAACTTAGGCGGTTATCCAGGTGAGATGGTTAGCTTCGTGTCAATACTCGGTACTGAGGTCGGGTAGCTTATCTCACACAGATTCANTNCTTTTNTCTTGGCCCAGTAGTATTGCACCCAAAGCTATTATTACGACACAGGTGGATAAGATCTGAAGAGCATTTAAAGACTCTTCCAAAAAAATCCATGCTAAAAGCGATGATACNACTGGAACGAATAATGTGAGGATTGATCCGACCCATAATGGGATTCGTACAAGGGACCAATTCATTAACGAGTGTCCGATCAAGCCCGCAACGGTTGCCAAAATGAACAGCCATACAATATCTCTACCAGAAGGTACGGTTAGAGCAACGGAGAAAATTAGGGCTATAAGAAAATTTAGAATTCCAGTTATCACACCTGTTGCTGCTGTGAATTCAAGTGGTGAAACACGGTCCTGAGTCCGTTTCGAAATTATGAAATAAGCAGTCCAAGTAAATAATGCTGCACATGCCAGCAAATCGCCTGAAGCATCCCATTCGGTAGTTCCAGATGAACCAGCTACGACCCCAAATGTAGCGACAAGAGCTATTACTCCAATAAAGATATCC